>DATNEM010000210.1:0-7067 GCA_035552995.1 Acidobacteriaceae bacterium
CCGACTGCACCACGGCATGCACAATCTCCCATTCATCCAGACTAGTGTTCATATTCGATCAGCGATTCCACCGAATGAAATGATTCCGATGGAAAGGGCGGATTTGATTCCAGATTCTTAATGGAATATATGGAACTGATCGACAATCGTACAGGACTTGGAGAGTCACGGGCGTACAGTTATGTGTCTACGGCAGTCGGCGGAACAAATTACCCAAGCGACGCAAACCTCGATGCAGCCATAGGTTATTGCTAGATTCTGGTGCCCGGAGGGGGACTTGAACCCCCACAGCCCTTGCGGGCCTGCGGATTTTAAGTCCGCTGCGTCTGCCAATTTCGCCATCCGGGCTGGAACGACTCAAATACCAATCTACCGACTGGCAAGTGCGACCCGCTGTACGCAGCCGCGTACCAGAGAATCCCGAGGTTCAACTCACGCCACCTCGTTCGTCAACGTCCCAATGCCTCCAATGGTGATGGAGATAGCGTCGCCGGAGTGCAGCGTGAAGTCGTCGGGCGGCACGATGCCTGTGCCCGTCATCAGCAATGCCCCGGTTGGAAAGTCGAGCTCGCGGAAGAGATATGCGGCGAGGTCCGCCGGCTTCCGCTTAAGTTCGGCGAGCGTAGTCTGCGCACTGAACGCCGGTTTGCCAGAACGCATGATCGAGAGAGCGATGCTGGTAGTAGGCTGCGGAGCTTCCGCACTGAGAAGCACGCACGGCCCCAGCGCGCACGCACCCTCGTAGACCTTGGCTTGCGGAAGATACAGCGGATTTTCTCCCTCGATGTCCCGCGAGCTCATATCGTTGCCGCAGGTGTAGCCGATGATCTCGCCTCGCGGGCTGAGCACCAAAGTCAGTTCCGGCTCGGGCACGGACCACATCGCATCGCGGCGTATACGGACCTTGCCGCCGGGGCCGACCACACGCGCCGCAGTTGACTTGAAGAAAAGCTCTGGGCGATCAGCCGTATAGACGCGGTCGTAGAAAGTTCCTCCTCCCGCGTCCTTGGACTCTTCCATGCGCGCGTTACGCGAACGGTAATAGGTAACTCCCGCAGCCCAGACCTCCTGCGTGCCGATCGGAGGGCGCAGCGTATCGGGCGCCGGAGCGGACAGTGCCGCATGCTGCAGCGCCTGTCGCGCCCGTTGATGCAATTCAGGGTCGCCGATCAGCTCGTCCCAGCCAGCGCTGAGTGCGGCGAAGTGAGCGTCATCCTCGGTAACGAGCGGTCCCTTTGTCGTGTTGTAGAGCTTCATTGATCCACCAATTCCTATCCGGAGAAAAGTTTGAAGTTGATGCCAGTCCAGATTATCGCGTCGGATAGAGTTGGCGATACATCTCGCGATTGCGCAGGATCGCCTGCACGTAGTCGCGTGTCTCCGAATAAGGGATCGATTCGACGAACTCAGGCACGTCTTTATAGTCGCCGGCGGAGAGCCATTGGCGGACAGCGCCGTCCCCGGCGTTGTAGGCAGCGAGCGCATATTCCACTTGGCCGCCAAAGCGGTCCAGCACGCCCTTGAAGTTGCGCGTGCCCAGCTGAATGTTGATGGAAGGATCGAGCAGCTGGCGCGTTTCAAACCGCTTGACGCCCTCCTTCTTGGCGATCGACTTGCCGACCGAAGGTAGAAGCTGCATCAGGCCATACGCGCTTTTCCTGCTGACTGCCCCGGCATTGAATTCGGATTCCTGCCGTATGAGCGAAGCGACAAGATACGGATCGAGTCCGTTGCTCCCGGAGTCGGCGACAAGTTCAGTCCAGTAAGGCTGGGGGAAGAGCAGATGCCAGTACACGCTGGGCACTTGCGCCACGGGTTGTGTGAAGAAAGAGATCTTGCTCTGCTTCATCGACTGCAGCGCACGCGTGTATTCGCCGTAGGAGACATAAATCTCTGCCTGCGCCAGCGCGCCCCAATGCTCTGAATCTGTGCCCGCGTGAATCTCCGGCGCGATGTATTCATTCAGCGCGGCGTTGGCGAGCAGCCGCGCCTTGATCAGGTGCGTATCGTTCTCGGGAAGCTCGGCGGTGAGCTTCGGTACGGGTGCCTTCTGCGCGGCGGCGAGCGCTGGCGCGGGCGCCACAGCAGGCTGCGTTCCCAGTACCCCGAGCCTCTGGCGAGCCAGCATCGCATAGTAGTAATCCGGGTAAATCTCGGTGACACGGCGGTAGTAGTTCGCGGCCTGCCCGAAGTTGTGTTCTTCGTCTTCGTAGATACGGCCGCGCCAGTAAAGCGCGCTGGGAATCTCCGCGCCCCCCGCGTAGCGCTGGATCTGCTCATCCATCAGGCGCGCGGCTTCGGAGTAGTTGCGCGCGCGATAGTTCATCCACGCGGAACGCCAGTGCGCCGACGGCGCATACGTGCTGCCGGGGAAGAGCCGCACCAGCGTTGAATAGTGATAGATGGCCTGAGGCGCGTCATGCAGCAGCAGATACATGTTGCCGCCGGAATAGAGAGCCTCCTCCAGCCAGCGGCTGGTGGGATAGCGCTGCACCATCTGCGCGATGATGGCATCGTGCGCGGAGCTGTTGTGCTCATCGCGAGAGAGTTCCGCGAGCATGTACTGCTTGGCCGCGGCAGTATCGTCATTGGTTTCCGGCAGACGCTCGACGGCGAAGCGCGAAAGATGCTTGACGCGGAACTGGCACACGGCCGCGTAGATGGTGAGGGCGTCGCGATCGGCGCCGGCGATCTGTGGATTACTCTTGGCGATCGCCGTGTACTCTTCGCCGGCCTCGGCATAGCGCTTCGCGTTGAAGAGCGCGTCGGCATGCGCCTTGCGTTCAGCAACGGAAAGCGGCGCGCCCATGGCCGCGAGCTGCGTAGCTGCCTGTGTGGCCGCATAGCTCAGAGGTTGCGTCGTGTAGATGGTCCGGAAGAGCTCCGTCGCCTTCGCGTTCTGACTAGTCAGCTGATAGGCGCGGCCAAGGGAATACTGGAAGTCGACCAGGTCCGCCTGCGCAGTACCGGCGAGAGGCTCGAGCACCGCAAGCGCGCCGCGCGCATCGTTCTGCTGCAGATGTGCGTTGGCAAGTTCGACCGGCGCAGTCGGAATGAAGATGCTGTCGGGATGGCGATCGGCGAAGTGGTCCAGCAGAGGATAGGCTTCTGCGCCGCGCCCGGCTTGGATAGCGGCCTGCGCGCCAAGATAGTCGGCGTAGTCATCGAGCGCCGCCCCGGCACGCTTCGCCAGAGCGAAATCCGCGAGCGCGTCCGAGTAGCGGTGATCGAGCGAATAGGCGTGACCAAGGGCGACATACGCCGCAGCGGCCGGCTCGCCCGGATGGGACTGCGCAAAGCGCAGAACTCCCGCGTAGGCTGCGACCGCGCGAGTCGACGCAAGCTGCTGCGCCATCGGCCGAAGCTGCTCCGAGGCATGAAATGCGCTCACGAGTTGAATGCTGCGCGCCGTCGGCGCTGGTCGATGGAGCGGATGTGCCAGACTCGAGTGCGTGGTTCGCGATGAGGTCTTTCCCGAACTTGTTTTAGATCTCACACTGGACTTGTGTGAGCCGGCCTTGGCATGGGCCTCCGCCGCTTTTGCGGAAGCGGCAGGTGACTTCTTCTTTGCAGGCCCCGTAAGGTTCTCGCCGGAGCTGCTCGACGCAGCAAGAGTCCCAACCGGCGGCAGCAGGCAGAAGAGGCAAAGCAGAGCAAGCAGAGACCTACGTGACATTCGTTGAACCCCAGGGCACGCGACCGGCCTGTTTCGCGTGCTTCGCCGGTTGAGCACTACAGTACGACTTTAAAGCCGCCAAGCGGTAGAGCACGTCTTCATCCCCCACGGCGAACCAGCGCAGGTACATGCGCCGGCATTCATACGACGGCTGCATTTCAGGAACGTCTCAGCGCGCGTTGCCCGCATGGCCTATGGGCGGTACACTTAAGTACGAATCCAGTGCGCGGTCCGGTGGCGCAAATTTGCTCCGAACTGCTGCAACCTTCATCTATGCCCGCCATCCAATCTCCAGAGACCGTTGAAATACACCCGGATGTTGCGCTGGTTGATCGCGCGAAAAAAGGGGACACAGCGGCCTTCGAGCAACTGGTGCGTCAGTATGAGCGGCAAATTTTCCGGGTGGCGCAGCACATCACTCAGAACCGCGAAGACGCCGAGGACATTACACAGGACGCCTTCCTGAAGGCGTATGAAAAGCTGGAGCAGTTTCAGGGCAACTCGAAGTTTTCTACCTGGCTGGTTCGCATCGCCGTCAATGAGAGCTTGATGCGGCTCCGGCGACGCAAGACAAGCAAGACCGTCTCCATGGATCAGGACGTGCAGACGGAAGAGGGCTCGATTCCGCGTGACTTCGCGGAGTGGCGGCCCAACCCGGAGCAGATTTATGGGCAGAACGAACTCGGCGATATTTTGCGCAAGACCATCCAGGGTCTCCCTCCTGGCTTCCGAACTGTCTTTACGCTGCGCGACATCGAAAACCTCTCTACCGAGGAAACTGCGGAGGCTTTGGGCTTGAGCGTTCCCGCGGTAAAGTCGAGGCTGTTGCGTGCGCGGCTGCAACTGCGTGAGCGGCTCAGCCGCTACTTCCGGCAGAAGGGCCCGGATCAGAAGGGCGTTGCGCCGAAAAACGGAGGGGCCACGCCGTGAACTGCACCGACTTCCTTAAGCAACTGACGGACTATTTTGACGGCTGCGTGGAGCCTTCGCTCTTGAAGGACGTCCAGGCGCATCTTTCTGAATGCCACCACTGCGAAGTGGTCCTCGATACCACGCGGCAGACCATCTCCATCTACCGCGAGCATGAGATCTACGAGTTCCCGCCCGAGATCGAGAATCGGCTGCACAATGCCATCATGACGAAGTGCCGGGCGCATACGAAGTAGCTCCTCTTCTAAATTTCCAAGCGATTGGACATCCTTCCGCAGATCAAGTTTGCGGGCCTGTAAGATTGTTGCGCCGCATTCCCGCGTTTTGCCTGCGGCCGAATCTATCAAGGTGAAGGATCCCTCCATGCGCGCTGCGAGCATCGCTTCCGTCTGTCTGCTCGGTCTCTGCTCTGTGACTTTTGCTCAACGTCAGGCGCCGCCTCCGCCTCCGCCCACTGCGGCTCCAGACGTGATCGCGGGCCCGGCGGAAGTTTCCGTGCACGTCAATCTGGCGAAGCCGCTGGGCGCCTACAAGCCGATCGGAAGCTGGTTTGGCTACGACGAGATCGATTACACCTTCGGCAAGAATGGGCAACAGTTGCTGGGTGAGCTGGCGCGCATGTCGCCGGTCCCGGTCACGATCCGCGCGCACCACCTCCTGACGAGTGGCAATGGCGAGGGCAAGCTCAAATGGTCCTCCACGAATGTCTTCACGCTGGGGCCGGATGGCAAGCCGGTCTATGACTACACCGTCCTGGACAAGATATTCGACGTTTACAAAGCCAACGGTATACGTCCATTTGTAGAACTGGGGTTCATGCCCAAGGACCTGTCGTCGAGCACGGAGCAATACGAGCACGATTATCCGCGCACCGTCAGCGGTGCGGTACAGGCGCCGCCTAAGGACTACGCGATGTGGGGAGATCTGGTCCAGCATGTGGTCGCGCACTTTGTCCAACGCTATGGCCGCGCCCAGGTTGCGACATGGTACTTCGAAGTATGGAACGAGCCGGACATAGGCTACTGGCAGGGCACGGAGAAGGACTACTTCAAGCTCTATGACTACGCTGCGGCGGGCGCGCGCAAGGCCCTGCCAGCCGCGAAGGTCGGCGGTCCCGCATCGACCGGGCCCGGCTCGCCAAAGTCGCAGGCGATGCTCAAGGACTTCCTTGCCCACTGCGCGAACGATAAGAGCGCAGCGACCGGCGGCCCGATCCCGCTGGACTTCGTCAGCTTCCATCCCAAGGGCAACACCCGCGTGGCGGACGGACATGAGCGCATGGGCCTCGGCACGGAGCTGCGCGCCGCACAGACCGGCTTCAAGATCGTCGCGGCATCAACGAAATACCACAACATCCCGATCGTGCTCTCGGAGGCTGACCCTGAGGGCTGCGCGGCTTGCTCGGCGAAGCAGAACCCCGCGAACGGCTATCGCAACGGGCCACAGTATCCCGCATATACCGCCGCCGCGATGAAGGGGCTGTTCGACCTCGCGGCGGAGAACAAGGTAAACCTTGTTGGCATGGTCTCCTGGGCCTTCGAGTTCGAGAACAGTCCTTACTTTGAGGGCTACAGGACGCTCTCGACCAACGGCATCGACCAGCCGGTGATGAACGTCTTCCGCATGGCCGCGTACTTCAATGGCGAGCGAGTGGAGGCCACCTCGAGCGGCGCGTTGAAGGCGGACGATATTGCTGCCTCCGGTGCGCGTCAGCAGCCGGAGATCGATGCGTTCGCAACTAAGTCCGCGCGTGAGGCCGCCGTGATGTTGTGGGACTACCACGACGACGACGTGCCGTCGCGTGCAGCGCAAACGACCGTTAAGATCAGCGGAATTCCGCTCGGCGTCAAGCGGGTGCGGGTTGAGCACTTCCGTATCGACGACATGCATTCAAATGCCTACACAGCCTGGAAGGCGATGGGCTCGCCGCAGGCGCCTACCCCGGAGCAGTATGCGCAGTTGCAGGACGCAGGACAGTTGCAGCTGCTGACATCGCCAGAGTGGCTGAACGTGAAGGACGGAGCAGTGACGATCTCAACCGATCTGCCGCGGCAGGCGACAAGCCTGCTGCATCTGGAGTGGTGAGCCTTCCTCAGCGGCGCACCTCGCCGATGAAGACGCCGTAAGGCGGCAGTTTGACGGCCTCGAGATCCTGCGCACCCATTGCGTCGTCGGAGCGCAGGAGCGTGCGCAGGAAGAAGCCGTGCAGGCTGAGCTTCTTCATCGCGTCTGCCAGTGAGAGCTCAACCGGCTGCGAGGAGAGATTGCAGAGCGCGACTACGGGCGGGTTCTGCGGCGTAGGTGACGAGGGACGCGCGACCCAGACAAGAACATTTTGCGCATCGAAGTCGAGCAGGGTTTTGGTCCCCGAACGCAGGGCTTGATTCGAGTGGTGCAGCGCGGCGAGTTTCGCAGTCCAGACAGTGAATGGATCGGCAGGCGCCGGCGGCGCGGGAGCAGC
>DATNEM010000211.1:0-5011 GCA_035552995.1 Acidobacteriaceae bacterium
TGCGTCGAACGGTTTCTACAGGCTCTCCAGATTTGCCGGCTGGGAGAGCTACCGCTTACACCGCTTGCGCTGACGGCCAATTTTCGCTCTCAGCGCAGACTTGTCGACCAGTTCAACGATGATTTCGACCTGATCTTTCCGAAGGCCGCGGCAGACAATGATGGCCACACCCTCCGTTACATCCGTACCCAGGCGACCCAACCGGCATCCTTAACTGCGGACGGCAGGGTGTGGCATGCGAACCCGCAGCCGCCCGCCGCAGCGTCTCCGGCGGCAAATGGATTGAGGGTGGGTTTGCCGACGCAGGCGCACCGCGATGCAGAATCGATAGCTGCGATTGCAGAGGAGTGGCTTAAGCGGCCTCTGCCTGCGGAGCGCGGTGAACCCTGGCGACTCGCTGTGCTGGTGCGTAGCCGCAACCACCTCGCCGAGGTGGTGCCTGCGCTGCGGCGCAAAGGCGTTCCGGTTCGGGCGATCGACATCGAAACGCTGCGCGATCGCCAGGAGGTTCTGGACCTTGTGGCACTGACACGCGCGCTGCTGCATCCCGCGGACCGCGTTGCCGCGCTTGCTGTTCTGCGTGCGCCCTGGTGCGGCCTGCCGCTCGCCGATTTGCACACGCTGACAGGCGGGGATGACTTCAGCCTCAGCAAAACGTCCATTCTTCGCCTGATGGAAGAGCGCGCGCATCTTCTTCCGGTTGAATCGCAGCAACGTCTCGGGCGCGTGCGAGATGTTCTTCGTGCGGCAGCGCCGATCCGCTCCCGCATCACTGCCGCACAGCTTGTGGAACGCGCATGGCGTTCGCTCGGCGGCGACGCGCCGCTTACGCCGGCGGAGTTGACGAACGCGCGCCGCTTCTTTGAGCTGCTTGATGCGCTGGAAACTTCGGGCAGCGGGTTGGACGCAACTCGCATGGAAGGTCGGCTCACGCAACTTTACGCGGAGCCCGAACCGATTCCTGCGAATACCGGGTTTGTTGAGTTGCTGACGATCCACAAGGCTAAGGGGCTGGAATGGGACGTGGTCTTCGTGCCGGCGCTGGAGCGGCAGGCGGCGAACAGCCCAGCGCGTGTCCTTACGTGGGCTGTGTTCGACGAGTTGGACGATAGTGCCGCCGCGCCGATCATGCTGGCGCCGATTGCGCCGCGCGGGGAAGAGGTGGACCCGCTCACCCGCTGGCTTAAACGTCGCCATCGCAACCGAGAGAATGCGGAGAACAAGCGGCTCTTCTACGTTGCCTGCACGCGTGCCCGGCAGGAGTTGCATCTGTTTGCCGCGCCAGATGTGACATCGAGCGGAGTCTCGTCCGGTGCGGCGGACAGCCTTCTGAAGGCTGCGTGGGCAGCGGCGGCACCGCACCTGGCGAATACCTCGACGACCGGGACGATGCCAGTTTCGACGAAGTCAGCCGCTTCGCCGGCGATATGCGGTGAGGTAGATAAGATTGCTGCGGCGGAGGAAGAATTCGATCACGATCCGAATAACTCTCCCGATGACAAAGAGATCCAGCTGGAATCTCAGGTTGCGAATGCAAATCTGATCCCACGTCTGTATCCCACAATTCAACGGCTTCCCCTGGGCTTTGATCCGGCAATCGACCTTCGGGAGGCGCGCGCGCATCATCTCCCCTATGGGGAAACCTCTCCTGCGGTTGAGGGTACGCAGTTCGCGCGACCGGAGGGATCCTTTGCGGCCCGATCTTTCGGGAACACGGTTCACGCCTGTATCGAACGCATCACTGCAGGCATTGCGGCGGGGTCTTCGGTCAGTACCGTTCTGGCCGAACTTCCAGCGTGGTCCACCCGCATTGCTGCCCTGTTGCGAGCCGATGGCCTCTCCCCAGCGATTGTCGCGCGGCTGACCCGCGAGGTCCAGGCCGCGTTGCAGAACCTGCTGAGCGATCCGGACGGCCAGTGGCTCATCAGCCCGCACCCGGGTGCGGCGAGCGAGTTCGCGCTGACGGCGGCTGGCGATCCGGAGGATATGTCGGCTCGCCCAATCTCCGTGAGGGCCGACCGCGTCTTTCTCGCGGGCAGTGAACCTCATGCGCAGGGCGCCACTCACCTGTGGATTGTCGACTATAAGACCGCTTCACGCAGCATTGCGCAGCTCGATGGCTTTTTGAACGACCAGCGAGCGGCCTACACCCCGCAGCTGGAGGCATACGCGCGTATCCTCGCGCCCTCGCGGTCCGTTCCGCTGGGGAATGTACGGCTGGCGCTTTACTTCCCCGCGCTTCCACGGCAGCCGCGGCTGATCTGGTGGCAGCCGGCTATGTCGAAAGGCTCAAGCAATCCCGAAGCAGCAGAAGAGCAAACCGGAGACTGAGAACTACGCCTCCACATTGTGGTGACGCACGTCCTTGCCGCGCACCCAGAAGATCACGTCTTCGGAGATGTTCGTTGCGTGATCGCCCACGCGCTCAAGGTTGCGCGCGATGATCATCGCGCTCAGGCTTTGCGGCGTCAGCTCCGGCTTTTCCTTGATGAGGGTGCTGAGCGCATAGAAGGCAGCGTCGTTCATCTCATCCACCTGGTCGTCGAGCGCCAGCACGCTTTGCGCGAGTTCAGCATCGCCCTCAATAAACGCCTGCAGCGCCTTGCGTACCATGGCTGAGGCCAAACCTGCGAGCTTGGGGATGTCCACGGGCAATTCGACGTTGGCGAACGCGCCCATCTCCCGCACCCGGACTGCGATATTCACCGCCTGGTCGCCGACGCGTTCCAGGTCCGCATTGATGCGAATGACAGAGAGGATGAAACGCAGGTCGATCGCCATCGGCTGCTCCATTGCGAGGAGATCCAGCGCCATTTGGTCGATCTCACGTTCCAGGCGGTTGATCAGCGGCTCGGACTGCAGCACCAGCTCGCAGATGGAGCTGTCGCGTGTGCGGTACGCTTCGACGGCGCGCTGAATGGCCTGCTCCGCCATGCCTGCCATGATGAGCAGCTTCTCTTTGAGGTCATCAAGGTTCTGCTGGAATTTGATTCTGGTAGCCATTCAGCCGAACCTCCCTGTGATGTAGTCCTCGGTACGCTTGTCCTTGGGGTTGGTGAAGATTTTATGCGTCGAATCGAATTCCACCATTTTTCCGTTCAGGAAGAAGCCGGTGTTTTCCGCCACGCGCGCGGCCTGCTGCATGTTGTGCGTCACAATGACGATGGTGTACTGGCTTTTGAGTTGGAAGATCAGGTCTTCGATTTTCGAGGTGGAGACCGGATCCAGCGCCGAGGCCGGTTCGTCCATTAAGAGGACCTCGGGGTCCACGGCCAGGGCGCGTGCGATGCACATCCTCTGCTGCTGGCCGCCGGAGAGGCTGGCGCCGGACTTCTTCTTCAGATCGTCCTTGACCTCTTCCCACAGGGCCGCCGACTTGAGGCTGCGTTCCACCGTCTCATCGAGCACTTTCTTGTTGCGAAAGCCATTCAGCTTCAGACCGCTGGCGACGTTGTCATAGATCGACATGGTGGGAAAAGGGTTGGGCCGCTGGAAGACCATGCCGATGCGCCGGCGAATCTGCACCGGCTCGGCGTCTTTATAGATGTCAATGTCGCCCATTTTGACCACGCCCGTCGCGCGCGCGATGGGATTGGTCTCGTGCATGCGATTCAGGCAGCGCACAAACGTGCTCTTGCCGCAACCCGATGGGCCGATGAGCGCCGTCGCGTGGTTGGCCGGCAGCTTTACGTTGATGTCCTGCAGCGTGTGCGTCTGTCCGTACCACGCGTTGAGGTGCTCTACATCAATGCCGACACCCACTAGCTTGCTCCCTTCAGCACGCCGCGCGAGGCATAAATGCGCACCAGAGTTACTGCGGCCATAATCATCACAATCAGCACCAGCGATCCTGCCCATGCGAGGCGGTGCCATTCGTCATAGGGCGAGATGGCGTAAACGTAAATCTGCAGCGGCAGCGCGGCGATTGGCTCGTTGAGTTTGAAGCTCCAGAACTGGTTGCCGAATGCGGTGAAAAGCAGCGGCGCGGTTTCACCGGCAACGCGCGCAAAGGCCAGCATACAGCCGGTGATGATGCCCGGCGACGCAGTCTTGAGGCTGACGGAGAGTACGGTCCGCCACCTAGGCACGCCAAGGCCGAGCGCGGCTTCACGGATGGCATTCGGCACGGTGGCCAGCATCTCTTCGGTGGTGCGCGTGATCGTCGGCACCATCATCACTGCCAGAGCCACACCGCCGGCAAAGGCCGAGAAGTGGCCCTGCTTCACCACCACCAGCGAATAGGCGGCAATGCCCATCACGATGGACGGCACGCCGTTGAGCACGTCGGCGGTAAATCGCACGGCGCCTGCGAGCATTCTGCCGCGACCGAACTCCGCCAGATAAACGCCCGCGGCGATGCCAACAGGGATACCCAATACGCTTGCGATGGCGAGGATGATGCCTGAGCCGGCGATGGCATTGGCCATTCCGCCGCCCTCTTCGCCCACTGGGGCGGGAATTTTCGTGAAGAAATTGAGATTCAGGGAATGTGCACCCATGAACAGCAGATACGCGAGGATGGCTATCAGCGGAATGATTACGATTACGGTGCTCATGACGGCCAGCACACTGACAAGGTGGTTGGCCACGTAGCGCCGAGCGCGGTTCACACGGATCCATCGCGAATTCATATTGAGGCCACGATGCAGCGCGCCGTCGTCGCGTCCGGGAGGCGGAGTGTAGAGAGGGCTCGTGCTCATCAGTGAGCCCTCGCCGGCGTGCCCCGCGTAACCGCCCAGACCAACCCGCGCGCGATAGCGTTCACAACGATCGTTACCAAAAAGAGCGCCAGGCCAATTTCGACCAGGGCGCTGAGGTACATATCGCCGGTCGCCTCAGAGAACTCGTTGGCGATCACGCTGGCCAGGGTATTGCCGGGCGCAAAAAGACTCTTACCGATGTCGGGATGGTTGCCGATCACCATGGTCACGGCCATAGTCTCGCCGAGCGCGCGGCCCAGGCCGAGGATGATTGCGCCGACGATGCCGATGCGCGCGTTGCGCAGAACTCC
>DATNEM010000212.1:0-8583 GCA_035552995.1 Acidobacteriaceae bacterium
AGATCGGCGGCCCGTTGTTTACTTTGCCGGCGAGGACGTAGGAAAGGAGAGGCACGGCGTTGGCGCCGGTCTTTGAAGCAGCGCTCTGGGCGATGCGCGCCTTCATATAGTCGTTGAAGGTCATCGTCTCCATGCTCTGCAAACCGCGAGTCTCATAGGGCACGGAGAAGAGCTGATAGGTGACGCCATAGTTGACGGTCAGATTCGGGCGCACCTTCCATGAGTCGGCGAGGTAAACCTCCGTCTCGTAATAACGATAGAAGCGCTGGTCGCCGGTCAGCTGTGGATAAGCTTTTCCTGTCGCGTCATAATTGTACTGACTGCGCACGTTGCCGATGCGCGCCAACGTGAAGGCAAAGGCCTGGTCATATTGCTGCTCAGGAATTGAGCCGGTATTGATATCCGAAGGTCGGAGGCTCGGGTTACCCGCGCCGCAGGCTCCCGCAGCTGGTCCGCAAAGGTTCAACGTGTTACCGCCCATGCCGACGTAGACCGTGTTGTAGTCGGATACGTTCGTACTGTGGGCCAGGATGTCCTTGAACGTGCCGCCAATGGTTATGGTGTGATTGCCCTTCGTCCAGGCAAAGTCATCGCCCAAAACCGGTACGGGCACGCGACGGGCTTGAGCGCTCTGATTGCGATAGAAGCTATCCGCGATGGATTGGCCGATGCCGTCGCTAAAGGTAAAGAAAGTGGAACTGGTCGGATCGATACCCAATTGCTTGAGCGCAGGGGTGGCGGCCTGATTGTTCGCGAAGGCGAGTTTCTGGACGGTCTCCCCGAGAAAGATGCGGTTGGTCTTCGTACCGCCGATCACCCAATTGTGACCGATGACGAACGCATAAGACCGGTCAACAATCGGATTGCTAACCACCGGATCGTTGAACTGGTTGTACTGATTGACGGCATTGCGCCGCGTGATGGTGAAGCGCGCAAATAACTTCATCGTCTGCGTGAGGTTGAGGTCACCCCTGCCAACATAGTCCGTTTCAAAATCATTTGCCGGAGCATTGAAGCCATAGCCGCCTGAGTTGAGGCCGTCACCCTTGGAGGTGTTGTTCGAGTGCGGGAAGCGTGCGTTGACCGCGGCAAGCCATGTGGGATCTTCGCCGATACCGGCGGGATCCAGGGCCTTGATCTGCGCGGGAGTCAACGTCTGTTTATTGTTACTGGAATCCAGATAAGTGACGACACCATTGCGGAAGCCATCCAGAGGCACGGTGCGCTCCTGAAATTGGGAGCTGATGACGCGGGAGTTGTTGTATTGGAAGAAGTAGAAGAGCTTATCCCGCAGGATCGGTCCTCCGACGGTACCGCCAAATTGATTCTGGATCAGATGGTTGCGAGAAACCTTTGGAATGGAGTCATTACCGAACCATGAGTTGGCAACAAGGCTGGGATCGCGGTGATACTCGTAGAGCGCGCCATGGATGTGATTGGTACCGCTCTTTGTAACCAGCTGGAACTGGCCGCCCGCGCCTTGATTTGTGGTAGCACCGAAACCGGCCACGCCACCGTGAAACTCTTCGACGGAATCGACCGGAGCATTGCCGACGATGACAAAATTGGTGCTGATGCCGGAGTTGTTTTGCACCGAGCCGCCGTTGGCAAAATCGTTTACGTCGAGGCCGTCGACGGTGACGTTATTCTGGTCCGTGCGCGCTCCGGTAACGGACGCCTGATCGGTGACACCCGGTTGCAGAAAAAACAACGCCAACGGATTGTTTCTCTGCTGGACGGGAAGCTGGTCCAACTGCTTGACATCGATCGTATTGCCGATGGTGGCGTCCGTAGTATCGATGGTGACCTCGGCGTTGGAGGCATTCACTTCGATTGCGACGTTGGCTCCGACGCTGAGCGAAGCGTTTTGCGTGCGCACCTGGGCGACCGTCAGGTAGATGTCCTTTACATCGAGAGGGGCAAAGCCGTTAGCCGTGAAGACAACCTCATAACCGGCGCCAGGGGGTATCTGGGAGAAGCGGTAGGAGCCTGAGGAGTTGGTAGCCTGGGTGTACTTGAGCCCGGTGGACTTGTTGGTCAACACAACCGTGGCTCCGACCACGGCGGCACCGGAGGAGTCGGTAACCTCGCCGGTCATGCCAGAGACGGCAGTTTGGGCAAAGCTGCCATTTGCCGCCATGATGAAGAAAACAATCGCCAGGATGCTGGACAGAAGCCGTGTCGCACCTTTCATCGTTCGTCTCCCTTATAGAACCTTTGGTTGACCGCCGCTTGTTGCACTCTTGCCCGAAAACGCTTCGGGCCAAAAAAGAGAATGGTTGTCGGCGTAGCACGTCTAACACCAAAGTTGCAGGTTTTCCGAACGATATTGTGGAGGCGAAAGGACGGCTGTTGATGCCATCGCAACTGATACAGCCAATTGAAATTATTTCGGGGTTTTAGACGCACCGGGTCACCCCGATAGACGGGCGCCGGCCACTCCTGACGAGGCTTGAACACAAGAATGTGACAAGCTGGCGACAAAATTATGGAATTCAGTAGAAAGGGAGCTTTGTTTAGCCTTCAGAAGGAACGGCGACTCGTGCCGCGATGGCAGGCTTCGGGGATGGAGACCGGCCATGGCCGACTAACCGGAAGAATCCGGCGCAGACGCCGTAAGCCAATAGGACGCCCGAGGCCAGCGAGGCCAGCACGGCGCAGACAAGAGCGATCAAATAGCTCACGGAAGGTCTTCCCCTCAAACGGTCGCATCGCGCGGCCGCTTTCGATGCTCATTGTTGCAGGAATCCATTCGCCTGCAACTACAACTTCGTGGTGAAGCGGCGGAATCTGTTATTGGATGAGGTACATCCGCGTGGTACCGGGGCAACCGTAGACTGCTTCTTCACATGCACTCGGTGAGTGCCGGTCCGGATTGCCGTATTCTGGTACTTGGCCGTTTCATCGCGGGAAGTCCCATGTGGACGGGTGCCGGATGGAATCGCTCAGACACTCTCAATGGCAATTACGCACATTACGGTGCGCGGCGCGCGGCAGCATAACCTGCGCAACGTCTCGGTGGCGATACCGCGGAACACGCTAACAGTGGTGACCGGGCTTTCGGGCTCAGGCAAGTCGTCGCTGGCGTTTGACACGATCTATGCGGAGGGCCAGCGGCGGTATGTTGAAACGCTGTCGGCGTATGCGCGGCAGTTTCTGGACCAGATGGAGCGGCCGGATGTGGATGCGATCGACGGGCTGTCGCCGGCGATTTCGATTGAGCAGAAGACAACCTCGCGCAGTCCGCGATCGACCGTTGGAACCATCACGGAGATTTACGACTATCTGCGTTTGTTGTATGCGTCGGTAGGCCAACCGCACTGCCCCAACTGCGGGCTGCCGATTACGCGGCAGACTGCTGAGCAGATCGTTGCGCAGATTGTGGACAGGATGGGGGCACCCGGTGAGCGCATCACGGTGTTTGCGCCGCTAGTGCGTGGGCGCAAGGGTGAGTTCCGCGAGGAACTGGACGCGCTGGATCAGCAGGGATTTCGCGCACGCATTGACGGCGAGATGGTAGAGCTGACGGAGGGCATGCGGCTCGACAAGAAGAAGAATCACACAGTGGAGGCGATTGTCGACCGCGTGATTCTCAAGCCATTGGCTGGCGCGAATGGCAGCAAAGGCGACGCGCTGAAGTACGATACAGCGCGGCTAGAGGCCTCGGTTGCAAAGGCGCTGCAAATGGCCAAGGGGCTGGCGCTGATCGCCACGCAGGATCCGGAGACGCGCAAGCAGGTTGAGACGCTTTACTCGTCGTCCATGGCGTGCCCCGATTGCGGTATCAATGTGGCGAAGCTGGAGCCACGAAGCTTCTCCTTCAACTCGACCTACGGCGCTTGCCCGGAGTGCCATGGGCTGGGCAGTATTTATGACTTCGATCCCGCAAAGACCATTACGGATTGGAGCAAGCCGCTGCTGGATGGCGCGATGGGACCGGGGTCGGGATCGGCGTATCTGCTGCGGCTGATCAAGCTGGCGGCGGAGAAATACAAGATCAATCTGAAGCAGCCGTTCGAGAAACTGACGAAGGAGCAGCAGGACCTATTCCTCTATGGGCCGCCGCGAGGCGAGGGCGGACGGACGGGCTTCCACGGGATCTTTTCGTACCTGCGGTCCAATCTTGAAGAAACACGGAGCGAAGGGTATCGCGAGTACATGATGCAGTACATGTCCGCGACTGCGTGCCCGCGTTGTAAGGGCAAGCGGCTGAGGCCGGAGTCCTTGGCGGTGACGGTGAAGGTGCGCGGCGAGGCGATGTCCATTGCGGACTTCACGGCATTGTCGCTGGAGCGAGCGTTGGAGGGCGCGCGCGCGATGCAGTTCAGCGGGCGCGAGCGCGTGATCGCAGACCGGCTGCAGCGCGAGATTATCGAGCGGCTAGAGTTTTTGAATGCGGTGGGCCTGGATTATCTGTCACTGGAGCGCTCCGCAGCCACGCTGAGTGGCGGGGAGGGGCAGCGCATTCGCCTGGCGACGCAGATCGGGTCCAGATTGCGTGGCGTGCTGTATGTGCTGGACGAACCGTCGATCGGGCTGCATCAGCGCGACAACCAGCGGCTGATTGGCGCGCTGGAGAACCTCCGTGACCTGGGTAATACGGTCCTCGTTGTTGAGCACGACGAAGACACAATCCGCAAGGCGGATTACGTGCTCGACCTGGGTCCCGGTGCCGGCAAGAACGGCGGCGAACTGATGGCGGCGGGCACGCCGGAGGATGTGATGGCGGTGCCTGCCTCACTTACCGGACAATACCTCGCCGGCAAACGCGAGATCGTGACGCGCGGCGAACCGCGTCCGCTGACGGGCAAGTGGCTGACCGTGGAGAACGCACATGCACACAATCTGCGCGAAATGACAGCCCACTTCCCTCTTGGCGTGATGACGGTGGTGACGGGCGTATCGGGGTCGGGCAAGAGCACGCTGGTGAATGACATCCTGTACCGGGCGCTGGCGAAGGAGCTGTACGGATCGCGCGAGGAGCCGGGCCAGCACGGGCGCGTGGTGGGAATTGACCAGATCGATAAGGTGGTTGAGATTGACCAATCGCCGATCGGGAGGACGCCGCGCTCGAATCCGGCGACCTATACCGGCGTATTTACTGCGATCCGCGACATTTTTGCGATGCTCCCGGAGTCGCGCGAGCGTGGATACAAACCAGGGCGGTTCAGCTTCAACGTGCAGGGCGGCCGATGCGAGGCGTGCCAGGGCGAGGGGCAGAAGCGCATCGAGATGAACTTCCTGCCCGACGTATATGTGCTGTGTGACGTCTGCAACGGGCGCAGGTACAACCAGGAGACGCTGGCGGTGCGCTTCAACGGATATTCGATCGCGGACCTGCTGGATCTGCCAATCGAAGACGCGCTCCCGGTACTGAAGGATATTCCTGCTGCCGCGGCGAAGTTGCAGACGCTGGTGGATGTGGGTCTGGGATACATCCATCTGGGACAGTCGGCGACGACGTTGAGCGGCGGAGAAGCGCAGCGGATGAAGCTGGCGCGCGAGCTGTCCAAACGGCAGACAGGGCGGACGCTATATCTGCTGGATGAACCGACGACGGGGCTGCACTTCGATGATGTGCAACGGCTGCTGGAGGTGCTGCACCGGCTGACCGACCTGGGCAACACCGTGATCATTATTGAGCACAATCTGGACATCATTCGCAACGCGGATTACGTGCTCGACCTTGGTCCGGAGGGTGGCGAACGAGGTGGGCGCGTTGTGGCGCACGGCACGCCGGAGCAGGTGGCGACGGTGGGGGTGTCCCATACGGGGAGTTTTCTCGCGCGCTACTATCCGCATCTTGTGACTGCATCCGGAAATGGCGCGAATGGAAACTCTCGGAATGGGAATGGCATCTCGCAGTATGCGGGGCCGCAGCCGGCGGGAATCGCGGCCGCAGCAGACAAAGTGAGAGGGCCAAAGAAGAAGTTTGAGGCGCCAGAAAAGAAAACAGGAGTGCCAAAGGCACGTGCAAACGCCGTCACCGGAATGGCTGTGCTGGCGGAAAAGAATGCGAAGCCAACTGGGGCGAAAAAGATCTCCGCGCGAAAAATGAGGAACGCATGAGTTTGCCACCGATAGATCAGTGGACGACTCGCGTGGAGATTCTTCCGCCCGGTGAAGGGGCGGTGCCGCCTATCGAGCAGCGGATGCATGTAAGGCGCATTCCTAACATAGGTCACGCGGCGTTGTTCGTAGGATTTGCGGTGTTGATGGTGCTGCTGTTTACGCTGGCGGCCATCATGCTGGGTGGCGTGAAAACGTCTTCGAATGGTGCGATCGGCGCGGTAAGTCACCCGCGCGTGCTTATCCTGGCGCAGGCAGGCGCGTATCTGGCGACGCTGATTGCGGCGTGGCTGTGTTTCCCAATGATGTGGGGCCGGCCGTTTTTTGAGGGCCTGCAGTGGCGGTGGCCGGCTGCGCGAGACCGAATCGCGAAACTTCTTTCGCTTGGCTTCTTCATGGGCCTCGCTGCCGCTGCAGCATCGGCGTTCATCAAGACTCCGAAGACCCTGCCGCTGGACAAATTCCTCTCGACGCCCACCGACGCGTGGTTCCTTGTCTTCTTCGGTATTTTTGTGGCGCCGGCGTTCGAGGAGATATGCTTTCGCGGGTTCCTGCTGCCGGCGTTTGCGACGGCGTATGACTGGCTGCGACTGCCGCGCACACTTGAGGCGCGCGAGAGTTGGCAAAGCACTGCTGCCGGCTCGACGGCGGGTATTCTCTTCGCGTCAATTTTGAGCAGCGTCCTGTTTGCCATGATGCATTTTGAACAGGACGCACACTTGTGGATCGTAATGATTGTGCTCTTCTGCGTGTCCCTGGTTCTAACCGCGGTGCGTCTGAAGACGCGATCGGTTGCTGCTTCCACACTGGTACATGCCGCCTACAATTCCTTTCAGTTGCTGGCGCTGGCGGTGGCGACGGGCGGATTCCGGCACCTCGACCGTATCCACTGAGCATTCGTTCGGCGCATGCGCCGTGCTATTCATAAAGAATGCCCACAGACGCGCGCGCCTCCCTGCTGCATTTGATTGCGACCCTCAGCTTCCGGCTGGGTGACTTTACGCTGGCCAGCGGACAGAAGTCCGACTACTACATTGATTGCCGTACGACGACGCTTCATGCCGAGGGTGGACGGCTGGCGGGACTCGTGTTGTATGACCTGATCCGGGACCATATGCCGGAGGCGAAGGCTGTGGGTGGGTTAACCATGGGTGCCGATCCACTGGTGTCAAACGTCGCTAGTACAAGCGCGTGGGCGCTGGCGGACTACAGCGAGATTGCAGAGATCGGCGATGAGTTGGAGATCGAGGACGCGGATTCCGGGCCCGCACCCGAATTGATTCACGGCTTTCTTGTCCGCAAGGCGGAGAAGATGCATGGAACGGGACGACGCATTGAGGGTTTTCTCGAAGAGGGCGCGCAGGTGGTGATCGTGGATGATGTATGCACGACCGGGGGCTCCACGATCACCGCGATCGAGGCGGTGCGCGATGCGGGAATGGTCGTTGCCGGAGTGCTGTGTTTGGTGGATCGCGATCAGGGCGGGCGTGAGGCGATCGAGCGCGTGCTGGCGGAAGTTCCGGCCGACGAGGAGATTCCTTTCCGGGCCGTCTTCACCGCGAACGACGTGCGGAACGCGCATCTGGCGGCGATGAAGTAAGCGCATTTGCCTGCGCGCGCACGTAAAATAGAAGCAATGATTCCCACACTGGAATGGCTGCCGGAAGGCGTGAATTTTCTCGACCAGACGAAGCTCCCGCTGGAGGAGACGTACGTTCTGGCGACGGACTACAAACAGGTCGCGACGGTCATTCGAGACATGATCGTGCGCGGGGCGCCGGCGATCGGCGTTTCGGCGGCGATGGGCATGGCGCTGGGCATCGACCGCAGCACCGCGAAGACGCTGCCGGAATTGACGGCCGAGGTCGCGGTTGTGGCGAAGACCCTGGCAGAGACCCGGCCCACGGCAGTGAATCTTTTCTGGGGAATCGAGGAGATACGCAGCCTGTACCACTCGCTGGCCGGGTCTGGCGCACCGATCCCGGAGATCAAAGCGGCCGTGATTGCGCGGGCGCGCGAGATGTACGACGAGGACATCGCAGCCTGCAAACAGATGGGTGCGCATGGCGCGGCGTTGCTGCCGAGCGAAGGCGTGGTGCTGACACATTGCAATGCAGGTGCGCTGGCGACGTGCGGGTATGGCACGGCGCTGGGCGTGATCCGTGCGGCGGTGGAGCGTGGGCACAAGATCAGCGTGTATGCCGATGAGACGCGGCCGTTCCTGCAGGGCGCACGGCTGACGGCGTGGGAACTGATGAAGGACAATATCGCAACGACAGTGCTGTGCGACAACATGGCGGCAGCGTTGATGCGGCAGGGTAAGATTCAGGCGGTCATCGTCGGGGCTGATCGCATCGCAGCCAATGGCGATGTGGCCAACAAGATTGGGACGTACGGCGTTGCGGTGCTGGCGAAGGAGCACGGGCTTCCGTTCTATGTGGCGGCTCCGTGGTCCACGCTGGACCTGGCGACGGCGCACGGCGATGAGATTCCCATCGAGCAGCGCAACGCGCG
>DATNEM010000213.1:0-13682 GCA_035552995.1 Acidobacteriaceae bacterium
GGGAGGGCGGTGCGACTCGCCGATGATGGTGGCGGTCATGCCCATCTCGCGCCACAGGCGCAGCGCGCCGGCGTTCATGTAGAGCAGCCGCGTCTGCTCGGTGGATGTGCCGCGGGCGGAGTAAACGCTGATGCGGTTCAGCAGCCGGGTCTGCGACGACGCCATGAGATACGGCCACATGCTGATGCTGGGAGAGTTGTCGGGGAAGATGAGCTCATTGCGGCTCTGCGCGAGGATGGTGTAGTTCTCCGAGGCGATGGACGAGCGGACGACGAGGTGAAGACCGCGCTGGCTGAGCGCCATCGGCGGCACGGGTTCCAGCAGAAGCGTTGCGGAGAGATTCATCGCGCGCCGCCTTGCCTGGAGGTGTTCTGCGCGCTGTTGACTGCGGTGTCGAGGTCGTCGGACAGCGAGTTGAGATCGGTCCTGGCCTTCTCTGCGGCAGCCACAGCCTCCGCCTCCGCCTTGGGGACGATGGAGAGATGCACCTTGCGCGCGAGGTGCCGGGAGACGTCGGTGGTGCGGGGAAGGCTCATGGAGTACTCCTGACGAAGCGGCTGCGTACCTGGAGGACGCTCGTCTGGAGCAGGATGAGGCTAAAGGCGAGGGGGTTACTGCTTCCAGCCTACGCTCTTACGGGCGGTTGTGCCGGTAAATCGGCGGCGGGATGCGGATTTAGTGTGCGGGGCTGGGCGGATTGGGTCCAGGATGGGTGCGGATGGCCGTTGGGGACGCGGGGTGCAAACCCGGGAGGCTGCAGAAGTGTAGTCTGCGAACAGGAGCGGCCCCATGGTTTGCAAGGTATGTGTGCAGTTGCAGGAGGCGATGGCGGGGTGCGACTTGCCGGATGCGCCGGACCTGCTGCTGGGACTGACTGAGGCGGGGTTGCGCAATCGCGCTCGGCAGAAGGCAGAGCGCAAGGTGAAGGCGGAGCTGGACCTGGAGAAGCATCGGCGGTCGTGCAGGGAGTGGAGCGAGCGCGCGGCGGGATGATGCGCGGCGGGGCCAAAAGGCACTGCAAGCAACATGCGGTTTTGGTCCGTCCGTGAGTCGAAGGCAAGAATAGCTAGTTCGGACTGTGCCGCTGAATATTCACGGTGCATTATCACAGGGTGTACCTTAGCCGAGCCCCAAAAATCTTTGGGACTTGTGGTTCATTTTCTACGTTGCTAAACTCGGACACATGCTCGGCCCATCACATTTGGCGCGACATTTGGGCTTGGCGATTAGCCCGCTGTTTAAGTCTAAATTTGTTGCTGACGGCGAGCATTTTGCCATGTTGGACGGTCGGCGCGCCTCCTTTGCGTGCTCGACCGGTGACCACCGGGACGTTTCAGTTCAGTCGTCAAAGGACTGGCAATGGTCGGCAGATCTTGCTCATCATGTCCTTATTGGAGCCAATGAGATTGAGGTTAGATCAGGCCGAGGCCCTTCTCGCAGATTTGCGCTTGAATCAGTGGAGAAGCGCCTAGAAGATTTTGTCGCATTCCTAAGCGCACAACGTCCGGGACTGCCAGATGTTGTACCGTTTCTTATTAGGGAGTTTCGTGACATATGGGGTACGACCACGAGGCAAGACGGACAAAGTGCTTTAGCCGCATTCCTGCTCAGCCTGCAGGCCTCTGAGCAAGATGCTGATGTTCTTTCTGACCCTGTGTGGTGTAAGGAGACAGCCGTCGATATTGGGCTGGATCCTGACATGGTTGATGGTGCTATCACTCATAGCACGATTGTCAGGGCACAAAGCATTCAATCACGTGCTGAACGCTTTGGTGTGCGGCTGATTCCCTCGCTAGTTCTTCGCCACGCCGCAGGGCGACTCTTTCAGGAAGCGCATGCGGTGCTGGAATCTCAGCAGTTCGGACTTTTTGGCGACTCGACAATCACGATCGTTCCGAATTACTCCCCATCGGGCGCTTACTATACACCGGTCCCTATTGCGAGAATGCTTGCTGAGTGGGCTGTTCGGCGGTGGACCGATAAAGACGGGAATATCACTATTGCAGATTTTGCCTGTGGGTCTGGCGTGTTTCTCACGGAGGCATTGCGAGCGCTCGAACGAAATGGATTCCGTGGAACAGTAAACCTGCTGGGTCGAGACAAAAGTGCACAGGCCATTGTTATGGCGAAAGTGGCGATTCGAGCCATTCTTCGTGATAGCGATCTGCGCGTGTCCGAAGATTTTTCTGTGGCCGATGCCTTTAGCGAGGCTTGGCCGCAGGCGGATATCGTCTTGATGAACCCACCCTTTCGATCTTGGGAGCGGATGAACTCTCAAGAGAGGGATTGGGTTCACGAACTCGTAGGCGGTATTGGTCGCGGCAGACCTGACCTTAGTGTCGGCTTCGTAGAGAAAGCAATGGGATCGGTGAAGAGGGGGGGAGTGGTAGCCACTCTCGTTCCCGCGGGTGTGCTAGGAAGCGACAGTTTAGGTAAATGGCGAGGCTCCTTAGCGAATCGAGCTACTCCTACTTTAGTGGCTGTGCTAGGTGAGCACGGTTTGTTCCAGCATGCTCTAGTTAACATAGGCATTGTGGCATTAGAGGATGTCGGAAACACCGTTTCGCGCCCATCCAACCCACAGGTTCATGTTGCATGGTCTTCCGCGGATGTGGGCTCTTCCTCAAAGACCGTGCGAGCGGTTCGTCGATCGTTATTTGAGCCTGATTTTACGGCCGGTGCACCGAGCCAGATTGGCTGGAGCCTTGGCGTGACGAGCCTTGCAGCTTGGATGAAGAGGCCCTCATGGCTTCCTGGTGCAGGCGCGCTCGGCTCACTACTTGAACTTATTCAGACAAGGGTGCCGACTACGGTAGGCAGTTTATTCCACGTTCATCAAGGTATTAGAACCGGCGCCAATGAAGTGTTTGTTCGCACTGAGGTCGAGATAAACGACCTTCCTAGTAGTGAGCGAGTGTACTTCCGCTGGGTTGTCGACACACCGAGTTTTGTCAATGGGGTAATTGAGCCGCGGAATATGCTGTTCGTGCCTGATCCGAATTGGCGTGATGAAGCTGCGGTGAGGAGTGCTGTTCCAGAGTTCTTCAATAGATATTTAAAAACCGGTCGAGATTCCTTGCTCAGCCGAAAATCACTTGTTGATGGACGATGGTGGCAGCTAACACGACCGCGCGGATGGATGTTTAATGGTCGTGCCCGACTCGTATCGAAGCGGTTCGGCTTATATCCCGCATTTGCTAGGGACTACGATGGTGCGTTTGCAATAGTGCAGGCAAATGCGTGGCTGCCGGGGGAGATCCTAACTACGGGGCAAGACAGGACTGGTCTTCGAGAGACGCTGACATCGTATTGGTGGTTCTTAAATTCGCGTGTATTCATTGCAATACTGCGCGAGTACTGTCCGAACGTTGCTGGCGGGCAACTTGACTTAGAAAATAAGTATGTAAAGAACGTTCCCATTCCTAATTTTGTCGAGCAGTTTCGAGAGAATCCCGCATTGCGGCAGATCGCTATTTCCATGCGAACAAATTACGCTGAGCGGCTTCCTCGCACAGCCGATTTAGATCGATATGCAGCTGCTGCGTATGGAACTGATATCTCTGAGTGGAACTTGGCGGGCCTGGAATATCCTGACAATGAGAGTTAAATCCTCCGACCTTAAGAGCCACATGGGGTCCGTTAACGCTGTACTTGGGGAAGTGTGTCACCTCCCTACCTCCGCGCACCTGCTTCAATTAGACGAGCTATCCGTTAGTGCCGCATCCTCAGCCGTTTCCTTAGAAGTGACGAACGATTTGGGCTCTATACAACTGGCGATTCCCCTTCCTATTCCTGACGCCGCCCAACCGGAGTACTGGATTGGATTGCACGAAAACTGGCGCTATGTAAACAGAAGGTTGGTCGAGTTTGTGGATTGCGGGCTTCGACTCTTTATCGGGACCAGAGCTGAATCTCCGGTTCAAGTTATGAGATTGGAGTGGGTGGCTCCGAGCCTCGGCGCGGGAGGGCAATCAATTTATACGGGCGGTCATGCTGGACATCCTCATTGGCACATTGATCAGGCCGCACTTGCTGGGCCCAACGACTATTGGCGAACGCTAGATGCCCTAACCCAGCCAGATACTATCGAGGGCGAGGTGGAGGATTTTGATGAAGTTTCTGTTCAGGCATCTTCGAAGAGATTAGGTGGTGACTATTCTTGGATGAAGAAACTTCATTTGCCTGCCAGAGCCCGGTGGATGGATCAAAACTGGGACGGACGTACAATTCCGGGGCCGCATCAGTGCGAACCTCAGAGCCTAGACGAACTCGGGTCCTGGTGGGCGGGGGCGTTGCGATATTTGGCCACTGAGCTCTCATAGTTTCCACGGGCTGAGTAACTACTGCAATACCGGCGCACCCGGTAGGGATTGGGCGGCAATCTTGGCTTGCCATTCGGCGGGGCCGGTGGTGTGGACTGATGTGCCGTCGGCGGAGACGGCGACGGTGACGGGCATGTCGACCACGTCGAACTCGTAGATGGCTTCCATGCCGAGGTCTTGAAACGCGAGGACGCGGGCGGAGCGGATGGCCTTGGAGACGAGGTAGGCTGCGCCGCCGACGGCCATGAGGTAGACGGCGGAGTGCTCGCGGATGGCGTCGATGGCTTCGGCGCCGCGTTCGGCCTTGCCGACCATGCCGAGCAGGCCGGTCTGGGCGAGCATCTGGCGGGTGAACTTGTCCATGCGAGTGGCGGTGGTGGGGCCGGCGGGGCCGACGGCTTCGTCGCGGACGGCGTCGACGGGGCCGACGTAGTAGATGAAGCGATTGCGGAAGTCGACGGGGAGGGTTTCGCCGCGGTTGAGCATGTCGGTGAGGCGTTTGTGGGCGGCGTCGCGGCCGGTGAGGAGTTTGCCGGTGAGCAGGATGGTTTCGCCGGGCTGCCAGGTGGCGACGTCTTCGCGCGTGACGGTGGCGAGCGAGACGCGGCGGGCGTTGGTGGGCGCGTAGGTGAGTTTGGGCCAGAGGGAGAGGTCGGGCGGGGCGACTGCGACGGGGCCGCAGCCGTCGAGATGGATGTGGAGGTGGCGCGTGGCGGCGCAGTTGGGGATCATCGCCACCGGCAGGTTGGCCGCGTGCGTGGGGAAGTCGAGGATCTTGATGTCGAGGACGGTGGTGAGGCCGCCCAGTCCCTGGGCGCCGATGCCGAGGGCGTTGATTTTTTCGTAAAGCTCGATGCGGAGCTTCTCGATGTTGGTGAGGGCTTCACCGGCGCGGCGGCGGGCGAGCAGGTCCTGCATGTCGATGGGGTCCATGAGGGACTGCTTGGCGAGGGTCATGGCTTTTTCGGCGGTGCCGCCGATGCCGATGCCCAACATTCCGGGCGGGCACCAGCCGGCGCCCATGGTGGGGACGGTTTTGAGCACCCAGTCGACGATGGAGTCGGAGGGGTTGAGCATGGCGAACTTGGATTTGGCTTCGGAGCCGCCGCCTTTGGAGGCGACGGTGATGTCGAGTCCGGAACCGGGTACGAGTTCGACGACGACCATGGCGGGCGTGTTGTCGCGGGTGTTCTTGCGGGAGAAGGCGGGGTCAGCGAGGACGGATGCGCGGAGGACGTTGTCGGGATTGAGCCAGGCCTGGCGCACGCCGGCGTCGATCATCTGCTGCATGGACATCATGCCGTGGGTGGCGGAGGGCGCCCACTGGACGTCCATGCCGACCTTGACGAAGGCGGTGACGATGCCGGTGTCCTGGCAGATGGGGCGGTGGCCCTCGGCGCACATGCGGGAGTTGATGAGGATCTGCGCGATGGCGTCCTTGGCGGCGGGGGATTGCTCGAGCTCGTAGGCGCGGGCGAGGTTGGTGATGTAGTCGACGGGGTGGTAGAAGCTGATGTACTGCAGCGCGTCGGCCACAGAGCGGATAACGTCGTCCTGGCGGATGATGGTGGGCATGGTCAGTCTTAAGGATACCGCTGCGGGGGCAGGTGTATGGCATTGCGCGCTGTTGCACCTGCGCTAAAGGTGATCTTTTCCGTAGACGCTCTCCAGCTCATTCATACGATCGCGGGCGAGGCGGATATGGCATTCGCCGATCTCAAAATTGACAATCGTTCCGCCACGCCAGTGAGTGTCCACAGCTCCGCACTCAGCGCTGACATAGTTCTGCCACGCAGCTTCGGCTTTATCGAAGGCTGCGGTTTCAGTGGCGGATGTAGACATTTGGCCGGTGGGACCTTGATAAGGATTTGGCATGTCGGGAATGTCGGGTGTCGGTAGCGCAAGTAGTGCCCGAATAGCCTCAGCGTACGCCTTGTAATTCGCACTCGTCAGTGCCATCTCATGCAAGATGCATTCGTTGATTGCGACTGTATTGTTTGCGTTTGGGCATATGTTTGCTGTCCCTCGCTTCGTTTCAGCGGAATAGGCAATTTTGGCAGTGGCTTGCAGTTTGTCTGACTGTTCCGCAAAGTCCACGATGGCCTTACGGTAGGCCTCCTGCTGCGGTGTGAGCGCTTGCTTCGGGCGCTGCGGCGGCGGTTGCGTTGTGGTTTGGGCAAGAGTGAGGGCTGGAATGAGTGCTGCGGCGAGAGCGAGGACGAGCGGGCGCATAGAGAATTCCTCGGCAATGAGCCTACCATCGAAGTATCTGAGGTGAGTGATGGCGAATATGCGGCAGGAGAAGGACTCGCTGGGGGTGGTCGAGGTCCCCGCCGGCGCGATATACGGCGCTCAGACGGCGCGGGCGGTGGAGAACTTTCCCATCAGCGGGATGCGCGCGAGCAAGTTTCTGATCCGCGCGGTTGGGATGGTGAAGCAGGCAGCAGCGGAGGCCAACGGCGAGCTCGGCGCGATCAGCGAAGAGCGGGCGCGCGCGATTGCGGCAGCGGCGGGTGAGGTCGCGGCAGGCAGGTGGGACGCAGAGTTTGTGGTGGATGTGTTTCAGGCGGGTGCGGGCGTCAGCTTCCACATGAATGCGAATGAGGTAATCGCGAACCGGGCGAATCAGTTGATTGCGAGGGACAAGGTTCGAGGTTCGGGGTTCGAGGCGGGTGCGAGGGGGGAGGGAGAGGCACGAAACGACGGCCCTCAGGGGCTAAAGCCCCCTTCTTCAAGCGAGGGTTACGGTACGGCTAAAGCCGTGCCCTTAAGCAAGGCAGAAGCAGATTCCTCCGCTGCGCTGCGGAATGACAAGACAAAAGGCAAATACGGGGGTCCCTCGACTGCGGCTGCTTCGCAGCCTTCGCTCGGGATGACGGCATCTGGGGGGCAGGCGGAGCGAGCGGCGTTGGGGAAGTATAAGTGGGTAAATCCGAATGACCATGTGAACTTTGGGCAGTCGACGAATGATGTGTTTCCCACGGCGATGCGGGTGGGGACGGTGCTGGCGCTGAAGGAGCTTTATCCGGTGCTGGATGCGCTGGCGGAGAGCTTCGCGGCGAAGGGACGCGAGTTCGACGGCGTGCTGAAGGCCGGACGCACGCACATGCAGGACGCGGTTCCAGTGCGGCTGGGGCAGGAGTTTGCGGCGTACGGCGTGGCGATTGCGAAGGCTAAGGACTCGATTGCTCGGGCTGCGGAGAGTTTGCGGGAGCTTGGGCTGGGTGGGTCGGCGGTAGGGACAGGCGTGAATACGGTTGCGGGGTATCGCGAGCGGGCGATTGCGAAGCTGGCGGAGTTGGCGGGGGAGACACTGATTCCCGCTTCAGACATGCGTTGGGCGATGCAGTCCTGCGCGCCGATGGCGGAGGTGAGTGGCGCGCTGCGCGGGCTGGCGCTGGAGGTGATCCGGATTTCGAATGACCTGCGGCTGCTGAGTTCGGGGCCGAATACGGGGCTGAATGAGATAGCGTTGCCGAGTCTGCAACCGGGCTCGTCGATTATGCCGGGAAAGATCAATCCGGTGCTGGCGGAACTGGCGGCGATGGTCGCGTTTCAGGTAGTGGGCAACGATGTTGCGGTGGCGATGGCGGTGCAGGCCGGCCAGTTGGAGCTGAACGTGATGATGCCGGCGATGGCGTATGCCGTGCTGCAGTCGACAACGATCCTGACCAACATGCTGCGCGAGCTCGACCATCGCTGCGTGCGCGGGATTACGGCGAATGAGACGCGTTGCGCGTTTTATGCGCAGAGCACGGTGGCGCTGGCGACGGCGTTGAATCCGTATATCGGATATGCAAAGGCCGCAGAGATTGTGAAGGAGTCGATCGCGAGCGGGCGCAGCGCGATCGAAATTGCGCACGAGAAAAAGCTGCTGAGCGAGGAGCAGATCGCGGAGATTCTGGACGCGAGAAGAATGACGGGGGAGTAGAACTATTCACTCAGCAACTTCGTCATATTGAGTAGGCTGTCTCCCGTCAAGGTCGCATCAGAAAGGCGTGTCGTGAACCTTAGAGCACTCGCGATCGCTGCATTCGCTAGTTTTTGTTGCGTACTAACGCCTTTATTAGCGGCTCAAGATACGTTTCAGAGGAAATCTGTAGCCGCATTTGAGGGGCGCGAATGGACTATCTCTCAGTACTACATACATGAACGGCTGCTGTCGCCTCACCTTCAGCCTCAATGGGTGGCTCGACCGTCGATCAGATTTCAGGATGGGGCAATCGATGGTTCGCCGGGATGCGGACATTTCAGCGGAGCGTATAAGAAATCTGGCGACTCGCTTATCGTTGCGGCGAAGTGGTCAAACGATGCACAAACGCCCTGCAACGAGGAAGAAAAAGACGATGCGGCAAAGATAATCGAAGCCCTAGGCAACGTCCGTCGAATCGGCGTCCCACCTCGCTACTGGCATGATGATGCCGTTCTTTTAAATGACGCAAAGGGCAAGATACAACTCGCACTTTCGCCCAAGAAGACGGTAGCCGACCTCTCTGGATTTCACGACTCGTATTGGCGTCTCAACGGAATGAAGGGCCCGCAGGCAGATTTTAGGGACACAGTTGTAAGTATCAGCGGGAACGACATCAGCTTTAATACGCCTAAGTGCATTTTTGCCTTCCCATTTACGTATGAGATGGCTGGATTGGAGTTTTTTCCGGCGTGGGAACGCACAGACGAGAAAGCTTGCGGCGACGATTTAAGGCTGGTGCAGACATTTGAAAGAAACCTTCATTTGATCAACTCATACTCAGCCGCAAAGGAAAGTCTGACCTTTTTCGACGG
The DNA here is from genome assembly GCA_035552995.1 of Acidobacteriaceae bacterium. Taxonomy (GTDB): domain Bacteria; phylum Acidobacteriota; class Terriglobia; order Terriglobales; family Acidobacteriaceae; genus Edaphobacter. The sequence goes on from DATNEM010000213.1 coordinate 9,108, forward strand.
GGATCATCAGCCAATCATCAAGCTTTCGCCTTTGCGGTCAACAACAATTGAATACCGGACCTGGAGGATCGCAAAATATTTTGATCCGGCCACTAAGTCGACAGATAAGAACCCGCTTGCGGAAGCCAAAAGAAGGGCCACTATTTCTTTCGTGAACGGCCGCGTGGACGGTGGACCGGGATGTGGGGCATGGGTGGGAACGTACAAGCTCTCCGGCGCGCATTTGACGCTCGATGCCGGTGCCGCGCTCGCCGGCCTGTGCAGACCCGAGGAAGAAGCACAAAGCAATTTAGTCGTGAAGGATTTGAAAGGCAATCTACGGATCGAGCAAACAGGCGACGACATCCTTCTGAAGGATGAAACCGGCTATCCGCGAATCGAACTAGTGCCGTTTTAACAGCGAAGTTGATGACAATGCGCGCCATCTTATGGAGACTGAAGGCGGAGGTTCAACACATGGCAAAGCTCGTCTTCACCATGAGTCAGTCTCTGGACGGCTATGTCGACCATGATCGTATGGCGCCTCCCGGGCCTGCGCTGTTCCAGCACTTTATTGAGCAGGTGCGCGGGCTGACGGGAAGCGTCTACGGCCGGCGTATCTACGAGATCATGCGCGTCTGGGATGAAGACCATCCTGAATGAACACCTCAGTTCCGCGAGTTTGCTGAGGTATGGCGGCGCCAGCACAAGTGGGTGGTGTCGCGGTCGCTGAAGTCTGTCGGGCCCAACGCCACGCTTGTCGGCGATGACTTCGAGGCCGTGATACGTGGGCTGAATATGGAACTCGCCGGCGAGATTGCGGTCGCCGGACCGAAACTTGCAGGAAGCCTAACGGAGCTGGGTTTGATTGATGAGTATCAAATCTATCTGTGGCCCCTAGTGCTGGGACACGGCAACCCGTACTTCTGCGGCCCTCGGCCACAGCTCCGGTTGCTTGCCAGCGATCGCATTGTCGAAGATGTGGTTCGGTTGACTTACGCTCCTGCTTGATCGCGCGGGACATGTTTCCGCGCGAATCCCGACGGCTGAACGCGCGCATGAGTGGGACATCTAAAACTCGATTAGCGTGGAAGTAGAGTCGTCAACTGCTCGATCTTCTGGCCCTTTTGGATTCGCTTGGCCTGCCGCAGCAGGTGTGCTGTCGGGTCTTTTGGACCGGCTTCATCATCTTCGTCCGCAGGTTCCTTCAGCAGCTCGGCAAGAACATGCTCCGCTCGCGGTTGTGCAAACGCCTGCAAGTTTTGGAGCGCGTTCCCCAGCACAGCTCCCCCTCGATAGCGGCCCCGTGTGTTCTTCTGTTTTCTTGTTTTCCAGCGCCATCGCAGGTTACGGACACAGAACATCGCGATCACCGCGATAAAAACCAGCCCCAAGTATCCCATCTGAAGATCTCCAGGATTCGGTTTGCGATCGCCGAGCAGACAGAGCTGCACGCTAAGTAGCGGCGCTGCTTTGCACTAGGTTCGGGAAATTAGCCGACTGATGGAGGCGGGCGCTGGAAGAGCGCGTTTAGGACGGGAAACTGCGGAAGAAGGATTGGGCTCTCGTACGCCGGGGCTTGGAACAGCCAGGAGAGGTCCAGCGACCCGAACAAAAACATCGGGAAAAGAAGGACGCAGGCGAGAAGACTTCCGTGGCTCCCGGCGTGGGGAACCAGCAGCACCAGCAAGCAGATCATCATCGCAATTGCAATGACGACCCGCACTCGCCGTGCTTGAAGGAGCTTGCTCATCTCCACAGATTGTACAGGCCGCCGCAGTGGCGATCCCGGGAATGCAGGAGGAGTCGGGCGGCTAAATTTCGGTGGCAGAGAAGGACCTCTTCGCATACCATAGCGGCTACTCGGAAAACTGAATTCCTATGCGCCGCTTGAGACGACTGAAAGCCACGCTCGCGTTTTCTCTTGTTCTGCTGCAGGTGCTACCTGCGTTTGCGTGGGTGTTTCCGGAGCATCGCGATATTGCGGTGCTGGCGGTGCAGAAGCTCAATGCAGACCAGCAGGCGCAGTTGCAGGCGCTGTGGACGGAGGCACGCGGGGGGCATGAGGCGCGGTTGTGCGCGCAGGCTGCCGATCCGGCGCAGGCTGCGAGACCGAATTGCATTGACTTTGCGGCGTGGGCGGCCATCTCCGGCGACCACTCCTGCTCTGCGCGCGACATGCTGAGCACGTCACTGAATGCGCCGTGGATTGTGGGTGTCGCGCAGGTGGCGGGACGGTTGAAGGCGCAGCTTGCGGCGGCGAAGCGGGCGGACCAGCGCGCGAACGCGGTGCGCAACTCCGATCTGGCGCTGGAGCGGACGGACCCGGAGTATGTGACGCGCGCGAGTTCCAACAATGCGCACTTTCTGCTGGCGCGGCCCGACGTGTCGATGGAGGCCGAGGCGTACACGCGGCTGGCGCTGGGGCCGAAGGCGGAGATCAACGCACTGGCGACGTATGTGTGGTTCCATCTGAGGGCGCGGGACCGGGCGCGATCGATCGTAGACGGGAAAGTTCCAGCGGCTTCGCGCGCGGACGCGGTGCGCGCGGCACTGGCCGATGAGGCGTTTGGGCTGCACTTTCTGGAGGATAGTTTTTCGGCCGGTCACATTGCGGGCAACTGGGGCAAGACCACCATGCGCAAAGGCACGCATGATTTTTACAGCGAACGCGGCCTGGACCTGGTGACGTGGAACGGCGAGCACTTTATCGGGCGGGGCGACGCGTACATGAAGGATGCGGACGCGGACCGCGCGGCGAATGCAGTGCGCGACAGTCTGGCGCAGCTGCTGGATTCCTTTGCGGGCAAGCTGGAACTGACTCAGGCCGACGATACGAATTACACGCAGGCGGAGGATTTCAACGTCTGCAAAGAGACGCGGTTTCCTACGGCGGCGGGCAGGCGCAGCGACATCCGGCTGGTGGTGCCGATTCTGCGGCAGACGCCTGTGCCGGCCATGGGCAGAGGGGCGGGCGAGCTGCCGCGCTTCCGCACGGAGCTGGGAGCGTTTATCGGATTGTCTACCGGCGTGCGGGCAGGAGCACTGACGCATGGTTTCGGGCCGGGGCAGGCAGGCGCGAGCACGGTGGGCGGCATGGAGTTGTCGGCGCGCGTGGGACTGGGGCTGGATGGGATTCTGAATGATTCCAGCGACGGGCTGATTTTCCTCGAGGCCGGGGTGCGCGACGATACTCATGCTGCCGGCGCGGCGAGCGTTCCGGGCCGCGCCGCGCTGACGGGCAGGCTGCGCATGCCATTCTGGCTGGTGCCGGGCGATCTGGTTGTGGCGGGACCGATCCTGATGTTTACCTCGCCGGCGAAGCTGCAGAAGATGGCGGTGGGCGCGGCGAATGGCGGCGTGATTCCGTGGCAGGCGGGAATCTCAACGCGGGTGGGGCGCTTTCAGGCGGTGCTGGGGCGCGAGGTTGGCGTGAGTATCTATCCGAAGGGCAACCAGCATGAGTTCGCGATGCCGACGCCGGGCGTGGCAGGCGGCGCGACGACGGTGAGCCTGAACTCATTGCAGGTGGAGTTTCCGGTGTTTGAGTACCGCATGTTCCGGAATTTTTCCACGAACCAGAGTTCGGGGCTGATGCTGCAGCCGTACGTGGGGTTCGATATACCGACGGCGGTGAAGGTGATCTCGCCGGTGAATGCTCCGGCTCCGGATGCACATACGATCGTGACGACGGGCGTGCGGGTGGTGTTCGACTGGCGGCACTATTTGAGGTGAGGTGCCCGAGATCGCGGACGCGCTGAGGATGATGGGAGCGTGATTGCCGCTTCACCGAGTGCCCTTTCCGTTATCATTTGGAGTCGAAAGGCGGAGTTTGCATGGACGACGATAGCAAGGTGTGCCCCGTCTGCGGCGAGACGATCAAAGCTGCTGCGTTAAAGTGCCGATTCTGCAATACAGACCTGGAAGCGTTTGCCGCGAAGCAAGCGGAGACCGTTGAAAAGCAGCTATTTGCGGGGCATCCGGCGACGTTTTACAACGCGACTCAGTTCTTCGTTTTCCCGATTCTGTTGGCTGTCGCCATCGCCGTCGGATACTACCTGGACTCCACCGCCGATCGTTTGTACGTGGCCGCCGGGTTCCTGCTTGCCTGCGGATACGTTTTCATGCGTTTCTATTGGCGCAGCAGAGGCACGCTCTACACGATCACGACGCAGCGTATTATGGTGCGCCGCGGTCAGCTGAATCAGAAGGAAGAGACGCTTGAGGTCTTCCGCATCGACCATTTTGAGTTGCGAAAGCCATTCACGTGGAGATTGCTGGGACAAGCGGACCTGCACCTCTTTTCTTCCGATACAGAGTTTGCAGACTTCAACATCTATGCCATTCCCAACCTTGAGGCGCTGGCGGATACACTGCGTGAATGCCAGTTGCGTGAGCGTACCCGTCGGGGGCTAACGACCTTTGTGAAGGCGTAAGGCTCCGATTTTAAACATTAGAATTTCCGTCCGGTGTGCGGTAGCGCGCATCTGATAACTATCCCAATGACAACTGGAGAGTTTGCCCGATGATTCATGTTCAGAATCTGACGAAGAAGTTTGGGGAAGTGACTGCGGTGAACGACATCAGCTTCGATGT
>DATNEM010000214.1:0-4972 GCA_035552995.1 Acidobacteriaceae bacterium
GGCGGATGCTGTCAGTGGCACGGTAGCCGTCTGCGCAACTGCTGATGTGCCGTCGACCGGAGCCGAAGCGTCCGGCGCGGGCGCTGGCTGTGTCGCTACGGCGCTGCCCGGAGCAGGCTTGGCCTCGCCGGAGACAGGAACGGCCGGCGCGCTGTAGACCTGGGTTGGCCCCGCGGTCTTGTGCCCCATCGCGTAGCCGAGACCGAAGAAGCAGGCACAGACCATTGCCAGCGCGAAGAAGAGGCCAAGAATCGTCGGCGTGGAGAGCGTCAGCTCGTGGTCCGCTTCTGCGTTCGAGTCGTAGCTGGAAACGGAGCGGCGGTAGTCGCCCACCTGCGGCTCTTCCTCATAGGTCTGCGGGCTCATCGGCTGAGCTCCTGCGTTGGGTTGCCGGGGGCCGGTATGGTCGACGTGAGCTTGTTGAATAGCGTCATCATCTCCATAGGCAGCGGGAAGACGATCGTCGTGTTCTTCTCGACACCGATCTCGGTCAGCGTCTGGAGATAGCGGAGCTGGAGCGTCATCGGCTGCGTGGCCATCAGCTGTGCGGCGTCCACGAGCTTGGCGGCAGCTTCAAACTCGCCCTCCGCGTGAATGATCTTTGCCTTGCGCTCGCGGTCGGCCTCCGCCTGCTTGGCCATGGAACGAAGCATCGACTCAGGGAGATCCACCTGCTTCACCTCAACGGAGACAACCTTGAGGCCGAAGGGGGCGGTGTGGCCATCGATGATGGACTGGATACGCTGGTTGAGGCGGTCGCGATGAGCCAGCAACTCATCCAGCTCGACCTCTCCGAGGACGGAACGCAGCGTGGTTTGCGCGAACTGCGAGGTCTGGTAGACGTAGTTCGAAACCTCGATCACGGCCTTGACGGGATCGACGACGCGCAGCGTGATCACGGCGTTCACCTTCAGGGTGACGTTGTCGCGCGTGATGATGTCCTGCGGCGGCACCTCCATCGCCTCCTGGCGGAGCGAGACGCGGACGATCTGCTGGAAGGGACGGAAGACCAGTATCACGCCGGGCCCGACCGCGCCGCTCGAGACGCGGCCCAGGGTGAAGACCACGCCGCGCTCATATTCCTTGAGGATCTTGATGGAATTCAGGGCGTAGAGGACGACGATCAGGATGATGACCAGCAGAGGCAGACCAATCTCGGGCATGGCAACACAGCTCTCCGGCTGCGGGACACACAACAGCCGTGGTGATTGTAAACCTCCAGGCCCGCGCCAAAGCGAAAAGCAATAGTGGGCGAATATGGATGAGCACGGTGAAGCTGAACAAGACAAGGAGGGTGCCCTCCCTTCGACTTCGCGTCGCTGCGCTCAAGGTCAGGATGACGGCCCTTGTTAGAGTTGTGAAGAAGGAGAAGCAATGGATCTGGGACTGAAGGACAAGCTGGTGGTCGTCACCGGCGGCGGCGCAGGCATCGGCGGCGGCATTTCGCGGGCGTGCCTGGCGGAAGGCGCGCGCGTGGTCGTGCTCAGCCGGCACTCGGAGAACGTGGACGAATTCATGCGCGAGCAGGCCGCGGCTGGAGCTTCGTGCCATTTCATTGAGGCGCAGCTGGAGGACACAGAGCGCTGCCGAACGGCGATAGCTGAGATCGAGCAAAAGCACGGCGACATCTACGGCCTGGTGAACAACGCCGGAGTGAATGACGGCGTTGGCCTGGCCTCAGGCAGCGTGGAGAAGTTCGTCGCCAGCCTGAACAAGAACCTGACGCACTACTACGCGCTGGCGCATTATGCGCTGGGTTCTCTGAAGCGGACGAAGGGCGCGATCGTGAACATCAGCTCAAAGGTAGCAATGACGGGCCAGGGTAACACCTCCGGATACGCCGCCAGCAAGGGCGCGCAACTGGCGCTGACGCGGGAGTGGGCCGCGGAGCTGCTGGGCGATGGCATCCGCGTGAATGCAGTGTTGCCGGCGGAGGTGATGACGCCGCTCTATGAGCGCTGGCTGAAGACGCTGGGCGATCCTGCGGCAAAGCTCAAGGAGATCGAGAGCAAGATTCCGCTGGGGCATCGCATGACGACGCAGGCGGAGATTGCCGCGGCGACGGTGTTCCTGCTGTCACCGACCCAGTCCAGCCACACGACTGGCCAGCACATCATAGTGGATGGCGGGTACGTGCACCTGGACCGGGCGCTGACGTAGGCACTATCTCCCCCCGATACTTTTCGGCTAAAGTATCCTTTCTGCGGGACTTAAGCGGCGGAGGTCTTGGCTGAGTATCGGCACGAAATCGTCCAGGCTTTCGCAGCCCCTATGAAAAACCAAAAAGCCCCGACCAGAAGATCGGGGCTTTTGTAACTCTTCTATGTCTATTGTAGGACGCGGAGCAAAACTAAAATGCCACTTTTTCAAAAAAAATAAATGCCACCGCTTGTGATACTTGCAGCAGAAATTCGCCGGCGTGGCTCTTGACAAGTCTAGAAGCGGACGTAGAAGCCGACGTTGGGTTCCGATGTGCGGACACGGCGGGTGATGGTGAGGTAATTCTGCAGGAAATCCGGCGCCAGGTAGATGACCTGCCGGAAGCCGGCCCTCATGCCGAAGTGGCTGTTGGGAAACAGGCCCTCGACGCCGCCGGTGTAGTAGTAGGCGGCGCGGTACTGGAAGGGCAGAGTCTGGCCGCCGCCTCGGGTGGGATGGAAGCTCATGGTGCCGGCGCCGAGGCCGACATAAGGCTGAAGACCGAAGAACTGGTGCGGTGGATGGGCGATGTAGCCAAGGGTGATCTCATGCACGCCGGTCTGCGCGCCGCCCACGAGGATAGGCGCGGGGAAGTTGGGGGTGAAGGTGTAGTCCTCGGTGTAGCGCTGGTTGCCGAAGTTGAACTCAAAGCCGACCCACGGCTTGGCAGTATAGCGGAGCGTTCCCAACTCGCCCACCGTGCGGCTGGGTTTGATGGTAAGCACGTTCTTGGTGGTATTGGCGTCGCGCTTCTCGATGCCGGAGACGGTATTGGTCATCTCGGCGGCACCCTCTACGGCGAGGTCGAAGTGATCGAAGAACTTCTGCGTCCGGGTCTCCGGTGCAGGCTCGTCTTGAGCGGCGGCCCGGGTTGCGGGAAGAAGTGCGAGCGAAAGAAGAACGGCAAGAGCAGGGCCGGCGATTGCGGACCGGCGAAGCGACATAAGCATCAAAAGCGGACTCCCTTACGGACGCACAGATTGCGCTGCTTAAAAAGTCTACCTTGTAGACGCGAAAATTGGCTGGATGCGAGCAGACGCGATGCCAAATGCAATATCTTTTCGCCGCTGAAACGCGGACTTCGCAGGCAAGCGCGGCTGTGGAAGCGGCTGATATGATCGGGCGGTCTGAAAAAGAAAACGCGGGAGCGTGCATGCAGCTTTCAGGGTCGTCGCCGACAGGCGGGCATCGAAATGAGAACAGAGAAAACAACGCGCCGGTATTTCCGGTGGGGCAGATGCTGCTCTTCACGCTGGTGACCGTGCTGTTCTTCCTGTGGGGCATGTCGAACAACCTCACGGACATTCTGGTAAAGCAGTTTCAAAAGTCGTTCGAGCTGACAAAGTTCTCTGCCCAGCTCGTCTCGACGGCGAACTTCACCGGATACTTCTGCATGGCGATTCCCGCGGCGCTGGTGATGCGGCGCTGGGGCTACAAGGCCGGCATGCTGTTGGGTCTGACGTTATTCGGCTCGGGCATGGTACTGTTCTGGCCGGCTGCGCTGCTTGGGAAGTACTCAGCGTTCCTGATCGCCCTGTATGCGGTCGGCTGCGGGGCCAGCGTCCTTGAGACGGCGGCCAATCCATTCATGGCTCAGTTCGGGCCGGCCGCCACCAGCGAGCGGCGCCTGAACTTCGCCCAGGCCTTCAACCCTCCAGGAACCATCCTGGGAGTGTTGGTCGGGCAGACATTCATCCTGTCGGGCGTGGAACTCACTCCTGACCAGGTAACGCAAATGAAGGCGGCGGGCACGTATGCGGGCTATCTGCATGGAGAGATCATGCGCGTGGTGCCGACCTACATCGCTTTGGGTTCCACCGTGCTGCTTTTCGCGCTGCTGCTCTCGCGAATGCGTTTCCCCGTGATGGCAAGCGAGCATGAAGGCGAGGGCGGAGGACATGGCAGCTTCCGCGCGCTGTTGCATTATCCCCAGCTATGGGCGGCGGTGGCCGCCAACGTGTGCAATGTAGGCGCCCAGATTTGCGTGTGGAGCAACATCATCTTCTACATGCAACAGTACCGGCAGATGAACGAGAGGGCGGCCGCGAACTACATTACCTACTCGCTCATCGCAATGCTGCTGGGGCGATTTATCACGACGCCGATCATGAAGCACATTGCGCCAAGCAAGCTGCTGGGCATCTACGGCGCAATCAATGTGCTGCTTATGGCGATCTCCGTGCTGCGCCCGGGCACCATCGGCGCGTGGACCATCGTGGCCTCGAGCTTCTTTCTCGGCATCATGTTTCCCACCATCTTCGCGCTCGGGCTGAAGGGTCTGGGCGAGAACACGAAGCTTGGCGGCTCCATGCTGGTGATGGCGATCGTGGGCGGCGCTCTGTTCCCCTTGCTGCTCGGGTATATCGCGCGCACCACGGGCAGCATGGCGATGGGCTACACGGTCCCCCTGGCATTGTTTGCCGGCGTAGCTATCTATGGCTTTGTGGCGCCGAAGTTTCTGCCCAAACCGGGCATGACCGATCCGGAGGCTGCGAAGCTGGTCGCGGAATACGGGCAGGGGATTTAGTTCTCAGTTCACGGTTCTCAGTTCTCAGTTGTTCGAGCGCACGCGCGGGATGATGTGGGTTTTCACTGGAAACTGAGAACAGAGAAGTTGCATCACCGGCCTTGCGCTGCGAGCTTTTGCTCGATGAGGCCGGCTAGATGGCCGACGGTGTGGAGTTGCTCGAGCTCTGCGGTCTGGAATTTGATCTTGAAGCGCTGCTCGACGGCGACGATGAGGTTGATGTGGTTGAATGAGTCCCACTCGGGA
>DATNEM010000215.1:0-14022 GCA_035552995.1 Acidobacteriaceae bacterium
CGTCGCCCGACACGAACGCAAAACCCTCAACCGACGACAGCACTCCGATTCTGAAGCCTCGCAACTGATCTAGTTTTTCTGGTAACTGGCACCTGAAACCAAACTCGATGCACCTGGAGCAAAACAAGTGACCGCAACACCAAAAACCCTCTTTGAAAAAGTCTGGGACTCGCACCTCGTCGCAGCGCCGCAAGGCGAACCCGCCATCCTCTACATCGACCTGCAGCTCGTGCATGAGGTTACGTCGCCGCAGGCCTTCGACGGCCTGCGCATGGCCGGCCGCAAGCTGCGCAATCCTGCGCGCCACATCGCCACCGTGGACCACAACGTGCCCACCACCAGCGCGCAGGACCGGCTCGTCATCGCCGACCAGGTGTCGGCGGCACAGGTGAACGCGCTGCGCAAGAATTGCGCCGAGTTCGGTGTCCAGTTCTACGACGTGCAGGATCGCGACCAGGGCATTGTGCACATGATCGGGCCCGAGCTGGCCGCGACCAAGCCCGGCATGACCATCGTCTGCGGCGACTCGCACACCTCCACGCACGGGGCGTTCGGGGCACTCGCCTTTGGCATCGGCACCAGCGAGGTCGAGCATGTAATGGCCACGCAGACGCTGCCGCAATCCAAGCCCAAGACCTTCCGCATCGCGGTCGAAGGCGAACTGCCCTTCGGCGTCACCGCCAAGGACATCATCCTCGACATCATCGGGCGCATCGGCACCGACGGCGCAACCTGCTACGTCATCGAGTACGCCGGCTCCGCCATCCGCGCGCTTTCCATGGAAGGCCGCATGACCATCTGCAACATGTCCATCGAGGCAGGTGCGCGCGCCGGCATGATCGCGCCCGACGAAACCACCTTCGCCTACCTCAAGGGCCGCCGCTTCGCTCCCAAAGGCCCTGAATGGGACGAGGCCGTCGCGCACTGGCGCACTCTGCCCTCCGACCCTGGCGCGAAGTTCGACCGCGAACTCATCATCGATGCGGCCACGCTCGCGCCCGCCGTCACCTGGGGCACCTCGCCTGGCATGACGACTACGATTAATGGCTCCGTCCCCACGCTCGCCGACGCCGCCACCGAAGCCGACCGCAAATCCTTCGAGCGCGCCTACGAGTACATGGGCCTCAAGCCCGGCACGCCGATCAGCGACATCAAGATCGACACCGTCTTCCTCGGCTCCTGCACCAACGGCCGCATTGAGGACCTGCGCGCCGCCGCCGCCATCATCAAAGGCCACCACGTCGCAACGAAAATCCGCGCCATGGTCGTCCCCGGCTCGCAGGCGGTTAAGCGCCAGGCCGAAGAAGAAGGCCTTGATCAGGTCTTCAAGTCCGCGGGCTTCGAGTGGCGTGAGCCCGGCTGCAGCATGTGCCTCGGCATGAACCCCGACATCCTGCAGCCCGGCGAGCGCTGCGCCTCCACCTCCAACCGCAACTTCGAGGGGCGCCAGGGCCGCGGCGGTCGCACCCACCTAGTCAGTCCGCAGATGGCCGCCGCCGCCGCCATCACCGGCCACTTCACCGACATCCGCAGTTGGAAAGGAGAATCGCGCTAGCGTTTTTGTTTGTCATCCTGCAGCAAAGCGGAGGGATCTGCTTTTCGCTGACTTGCTGACCTGCCAACTCGCTGACTCGCTCACATTATGGAACCCATCAACAAACTCACCTCTACCGCCGTGCCGCTGCCGCTGCCCAACATCGACACGGACCAGATCATCCCCAAGCAGTTCCTCAAGCGCATTGAGCGCACCGGCTACGGCGACTTCCTCTTCTATGACTGGCGCCGCATTCAAGAAGGCCCTGATGCGGGCAAGCCCGATCCCGCCTTCGTCCTCAACAATCCGGCCTACAAGAGCTCCGAGATCCTGATCGCCGAGAAGAACTTCGGCTGCGGGTCATCTCGAGAACATGCGGCCTGGGCCATCTTCCAGTACGGCTTCCGCGCCGTCATCGCGCCCACCTTCGCCGACATCTTCTTCTCCAACGCCGGCAAGAACGGCATCATCCTGGTCCGCTTGTCGGAGGAAGACGTCGCCACCCTGCTCGAGCGCGTCACCAAGAATCCGCAGCACAAGATCACCATCTCGCTCGTTGACCAGACAGTCACCGACGCGTCCGGCTTCTCCGCCCACTTCGACATCGACCCTTTCCGCAAGTACTGCCTGCTGAACGGCCTCGACGACATCGGCCTCACCCTGCGTCACGAAAAAGAACTCGACGCCTTCGAGTCCGCCCACAACAAGGAATTCTGGTCCACACCAAAGCTTGAAACCGTAAATACATGACCGCGGATTTCCGCAGATGAACGCGGATAAAGCAAACGATTCATAAATCTGTCTTTGTTTTTAATCCGCGTTGATCCGTGTGAATCCGCGGTCGCTTTTTGAAAGAGGAGTAGATGCCACTCGATCCCGCAAAGAAGAACTCCATCGTCCTCACCGAAGGCCCGGACCGCGCCGCCGCGCGCAGCTATCTCCGCTCCGTCGGCTTCTCCAAGGATGATCTGCACAAGCCCATCATCGGCATCGCCAACACCTGGACCGAGATCGGCCCCTGCAACTTCCATCTGCGCCAGGTGGCCGAGGCCGTGAAGCAGGGCATCCGCGAGGCCGGCGGCACGCCCATGGAGTTCAACACCGTCACCATCTCCGACGGCATCACCATGGGCACGCAGGGAATGAAGGCTTCGCTGATTTCGCGCGAGGTCATCGCAGACTCGATCGAACTCGTCGCCCGCGGCAACAGCTTCGACGGCCTGGTCTGCATCGCCGGCTGCGACAAGAACATGCCCGCCTCCGTGATGGCGCTCTGCCGGCTGGATATCCCCGGGCTGATGCTCTACGGCGGCAGCATCGCTCCTGGGTTTCTGCCACAGCCCGACGGCAGCAGCAAAGAGATCACCATCCTTCAGGTCTTTGAGGGCATGGGCGCGCACGCTGCCGGCAAGATCAACGACGAGCAGCTCGAACAACTGGAAGCCTCTGCCTGCCCCGGCCCCGGCGCCTGCGGCGGCCAGTTTACCGCCAACACCATGGCCATGGCCGGCGAGTTCCTCGGCATCTCCCCCATGATGATCTCGGGCGTCCCGGCCATGTCCGCCGAGAAAGCGGCGGCCAGCCGGGAGGCTGGACGAATGGTTATGGCCCTCGCCCGAAAAGGTGTCCGTCCCTCGCAGATCATCACGCGAAAATCCTTAGAGAATGCCATCGCCGCCGTCTGCGCCTCCGGCGGCTCGACCAACGCCGTGCTGCACCTCATCGCGATTGCACATGAGTTCCAGATCCCCATCACCATGGAGGACTTCGACCAGATCTCCGAGCGCACGCCCTTCATCTGCGATCTCTCGCCCGGCGGCAAGTACGCCGCCAAGGACTACCAGGACGCCGGCGGTTCCCGCGTGCTCGCCGCGCGCCTCAAAGAGCGCGGTCTATTAACAGATGGGCCAACCGTCTCCGGCAAGACGCTGCATGAAGAAGCCGCGCTCGCCGTCGAAACGCCCGGCCAGCCCGTCATCTACACCTGGGACAAGCCGCTCAAGAAGACCGGCGGCCTCGTTATCCTGCGCGGCAACCTCGCGCCCGATGGTTGCGTCATCAAGGTCGCAGGCCACGAGCGCCTCACGCATACCGGCACCGCGCGCGTCTTTGAGAATGAAGAGGACTGCCACAAGGCAGTCGAAGACGGCCGCATCAACCCCGGCGACGTACTCGTCATTCGCTACGAAGGTCCGCGCGGCGGCCCCGGTATGCGCGAGATGCTCGCCGTCACCGCCGCCATCAAAGGCATTCCTGCGCTCTCTGACACCGTCGCTCTCTTGACCGACGGCCGCTTCTCCGGCGCCACACGGGGTCTGATGGCCGGCCACGTCGCGCCTGAAGCATTTTTAGGTGGCCCCATTGCCGCCGTCCACGAAGGCGACACCATCACCTTCGACATCCCCAACCGCAAGCTCACGCTCAACGTCCCCGACGCCGAGATCGCCGCGCGCCTCAAGAACTTCAAGGCCCCGGCCCCACGCTTCACCCGCGGCGTCTTCGCCAAGTACTCCGCAACCGTCTCCTCGGCCTCCATCGGCGCGGTGACGAGTTAACCCAATTTGGGCGTCATCCTGAGCGCAGCGAAGGATCGCTGCAGCTGCAAATGAGATTCGAGACAATAATGTCAATGTCGACAGCCAAACTCGCGAAGATTTTCTTGACCGTGGTTTGGTGCGTCGCCGTCCTAAGCCTCTTGACGAACAGCGCGCGACTGAACGCCATTTCTGGACTCCTTCTAGGACTGTCGTTCTTCGGCGCTGGCGGGTTCTTTACGTTTGCGAACAGAGAGACAATAACCCAATTCTGGGGCGCTAATTCGCGGCTTGGGCGCTTATTTGCCGATAGCGACAGAAGCAACTCGGCACTTCAGTTCATACGTTTCATCGGAATGTCGTTTATCGCCGGAATGGTGGTCATTGCATTCATCACGGTTCACGCGCGTTTCGCGAAATAGAGGAGGACATATGACCTCAAATCAGCACCCCACCCTCACCGGCTCGGAGATTCTCTGGGCCACGCTCGCCGGCGAAGGCGTCACCACCGTCTTCGGCTATCCCGGCGGAGCCATCCTGCCGGTCTACGACGCGCTGCGCAAGTTCCCCACCATCCACCACGTGCTCGTCCGGCATGAGCAGGGCGCCGCGCACATGGCAGACGGCTACGCGCGCGCCTCAGGCCGCGTCGGCGTCTGCATGGCCACCTCCGGTCCCGGCGCCACCAACCTCGTCACCGGCATTGCCACCGCGATGCTGGACTCCGTGCCTATCGTCGCCATCACCGGCCAGGTTTCGTCCAAAGTCCTCGGCACGGACGCGTTTCAGGAAATCGACATCACCGGCATCACCCTGCCCATCACCAAGCACAACTTCCTCGTCACCCGCGCCGAGGACATCGCGCCCACCATCCGCGAGGCCTTCCAGATCGCGCAGTCCGGCCGTCCCGGCCCCGTGCTCGTCGACGTAACCAAGGATGCGCAGCAGGCCAGCGCGTTCTTTGACTTCGACGCCGCCGCTCCCGCGCCCGCGCGCCCACATCCGATGCTGCGCGCAGAGAGCGACGCCATGCGCGACGCCGTCGCCCTCATCACCGCCGCGAAGAAGCCCGTCATCCTCGCCGGCCACGGCGTCATCTACTCCGGCGCGCGCCAGCAACTCCTCGACTTCGCGGAGCGCCGCCACATCCCCGTCGCCAGCACACTGCTTGGCCTCGGCTGCTTCCCCACCGAGCACCCGCTCTCGCTCGGCATGATGGGCATGCACGGCGAGGCCTGGGTCAACAACGCCATTCAGGGCGCGGACCTGCTGCTCGCCTTCGGCATGCGCTTCGACGATCGCGTCACCGGCAACCTCGCCCAGTACGCGCAACACGCGAAGAAGATCCACATCGAGATCGACCCCGCCGAGATCAATAAGAACGTCCGCGCCGACGTCGCCCTTATCGGCGACCTCAAGGAGGTCCTCGAAACGCTCCTGCCGCTGGTGCCGCCCGTCTCTCAACGAACAACGAACAACGGACAACGGACAACGCCCCGCCCATCTACTCCGTGGCTTCGCGAAATCCAACAGATGAAGGGCGACTCCTCCGTCCGCGACATCATCAACCTGCCCGACAACGGCCACCTCTACGCCGCGCACGTCATCCACGACATCTGGCGCGAGGCACAATCCGCTGGAAGATTGGCCCAGACCATCATCTGCACCGACGTGGGCCAACATCAAATGTGGGAAGCCCAGTACTACCGGCACGACCACGAGCGCACGCTCATCACCTCAGGCGGCCTCGGCACCATGGGCTTCGCGCTGCCGGCCGCCATCGGCGCCAAGGCCGCATGCCCGGAGAAGGACGTCTGGGTCATCGCCGGCGACGGCGGCTTCCAGATGACCGCCGCCGAGCTCTCCACGCTGCAACAGGAAAAGCTCGCCGTCAACGTCGCCGTCATCAACAACGGCTACCTCGGCATGGTGCGCCAGTGGCAGGAGGCCTTCTACGAGAAGAACTACGCCGCCTCTCCCATCCTCTCGCCTGATTTCGTCGCCCTCGCCGCCGCGCACGGCATCCCCGGTGCGCACATCCGCAAACGCAGCGAGGTCATCCCCGCCGTCACCGCCGCGCGCACCTCGGGCCGCACCTACCTCCTCGACTTCCACGTCGAGAAAGAAGACGGCGTCTACCCCATGATCGCGCCCGGCTCCGCCCTGCACGAGATGGTCCGCCGCCCCACCCACGACCCCCTCCTCGAAACCGCGGAGGACGAGTAAGCCATGCGCTTCGCCTTTCCATCGCATCAAGAGCGAAAAGCGCCGAAGGCGCGGCCTATACCAGCCTGGGGCGAAGCCCCAGGTAAAGGTGCGGGAAAAGTCCGAGGGCTGAAAGCCCGACCTATCACGATCTCAATCCCACAGATACCGCTCGTCATACTCGACACCGTACTTCTTCAAAAACGCACGCAACTCATCCTGAAACGTCACCTTCCGGTGATGCCTCTCCTGACCGTCGATATACGCACCCAGCGCACCCAAATCCGTCGGCCCAACGGAGAATGCTCCGTACCCGCGCTGCCACGCGAATCTCCGCAATGCCGGCGATTTCGTTTTGAGCCACTGCGAAGAGGCCGTCTTCAACTCTTGCACGAGAGATGCAACATCCAGATCGCGCGACATCCGAACGGCCAGATGCACGTGGTCGGCGACACCGCCGACCCGATAGCATTCGCATTTCATGTTTCGAGCAACCGATGCAAGATAGGCGTGGAGTTCAAAAAGGACCGATGCATCGAGGACCGGCCGGCGGTCCTTCGTGCTGAAGATCACGTGCACCAGAACAAATGCCAGCGACTGGGCCATCGCCGCGATTATAGATCGGGCCTTCAACCCTCCCGCTGTCTAAATAGATACCGTTCATGGGGCTTCGCCCCATGCTGGTATAGCGTCGCGCCTTCGGCGCTTATGACCGAGGCTAACTATGCGTAAATTGCTTGCTCTCGCACTGCCATTACTGTTCCTCACCGGCTGCAAATCTTCGCCGCCGCCCGCCACACCCTCAGCCGCATCTCCCGCTCCCGCGCCGGCCGCGACTTATCCCGCGCGCCCCACCGTAGCGCCTGCAGCCTTCAAAATCTTTCATCACGGCAACTCCAGCTTTACCCTCACTGTGAACGAGAAAGCCACGGACGACCAGCTCTCTGCCCTCGTCTGGCAGTTGCGCGACGCCGCCCGCACCCACTCCTTCGACTCCATCCACATCCCGCAGAAGCAAGTCGACGCCGACGGCAAGACCGTCTGGTTCCACATCTACCGTGGCACCAAATGCGCGCCGGAGAAATACGCGCCCGGCAACCCTCCATGCGGCGCCAGCTACCACGCCGCCGCCGACTACACCTTCGACACCCACTCCACTCCGCCATGGGACAAGGGCGTCATCATGCATGGCGCGGACGACCCGCACCCCGCCGCTCTTTGGGATTCCGAAGCACCCTACACCCCGGCAACGAAGTAGGCTTGGAGGTCATACATGATGAAAGTTTTCACCATCCTCGCTCTCTCGCTCATCGCCTTCCCGATCACCGCCCAGCAGACAATTCGCATCCGCTTCGTGAATGGGAAAACGGGTCACCCTTTAAAGCTGAAATGGTACGAGGCGGGTACAGGCTCAGCGATAGCCGGTACAGACTATACGGTTGATAAAGTGGACGGAAACTCGATCCTAGTGACTTTTCGAAACGTTACCACTTTCAGGTTTCGCGCAGCTGAGTTCGACCCATGTGACGTGCCGAATAAACGTACCTCCCCACCTCAGTACAGCGTTCAAGCGATTGAGGACCATGGATTCGTTTCTCCTAATTTTTGCGGGAATTTCCATGCCTCCCCGGTTGTCGATGAATTGATCATTTATAGCCGCCATGAACATTGGTGGGAGGTCAGTAGAGATGTGCTCAAGGGTCTACTGATCTGCGGTTAGCACCTGTTTTCAAACGTATTGATTACGATTTAAGGATCGAAATGCTCCACACCTTCGTCGCACTCGTTCAAGACAAGCCCGGCGTGCTCACCCGCGTCGCGTCGCTCTTCCGCCGCCTCAACATCAACATCGTCTCGCTGACGGTAGGCGAGAGCGAACGCGCCGACACCTCGCGCATGACCATCGTCTGCGAGGCGCCCGAGACCGCGGCACACCGCATCCGCGCCTCGCTCTACAAGCTCGAGATCACCATTGAGATCGATGAGGTCTCGCGCTCCGAAGCGGTCGTCCGCGAGCTCTGCCTCATCAAGGTCTCCGCCGGGCCGAAGGAGCCCAACGGCCTGCACTCGCGCTCGCAGATCTTCGAGCTCGCAAACGTCTTCCGGGCCAAGGTCGTTGACCTCGCACCGGAATCCATCATGCTGGAGATGACCGGAAGCTCGTCCAAGATCGAAGGGCTCATCCAGGTCCTGCGCGAGAGCGGCTACACCATACTTGAGATATCGCGCACCGGCCGCATGGCCATGCGCCGCGGCAAGCACACCTCGCGTGTGCTCAAGGCACTCGGCACCGCCGACGACACCAACGGTCCCGCACCCTCGACCCAGCTTGCCCCGCCACCCGATCTCGCCACTGACGAGACCATCCCCGGCGAGTTCGCTGAGGACGAGACATAAGCGCGAACCACGGATTCACACGGATGAACACGGATAGAAAGCTTGTGGGTTTGATCCGTGCGCATCCGTGAAATCCGTGGTTGCCTTTCATAGCGGCGCAATGCCGGTGAAAAGCCTTCAACTCAGCTACCATTAAGCAAAAGGAAAATCGCAAAGCCATGGCAAAGACCTACCACGACCAAGACGCAGACCTCTCTCTCATCCAGGCGAAGAAAGTCGCCATCATCGGCTATGGCTCGCAGGGCCACGCCCACGCCCTCAATCTCAAGGACTCCGGCGTCGATGTCCGCGTCGGCCTCCGCGCCGACTCGCCCAACGTGGACCGCGCGCGCAAAGCCGGGCTGGTAGTCGATACCGTAGCCAACGTGAGCAAATGGGCCGACGTCATCATGAACCTCACGCCGGACCAGACCGCCGCCAAGGTCTACCACGCCGACATCGAGCCCAACCTCGCGCCCGGCAAGACCCTGATGTTCGCCCACGGCTTCAATATCCGCTTCCGCACCATTACCCCGCCCGCCGGAGTTGACGTCTCGCTCGTCGCGCCCAAGGCTCCCGGCCACCGAGTGCGCGAGGTCTTCACCGAAGGCGGTGGCGTACCGGCTTTGGTCGCGGTCGAGCAGGATGCCAGCGGCAACGCCCTCAAGCAGGCGCTCAGCTACGCCAAGGGCATCGGCTGCACCCGCGCTGGCGTTCTCGAGACCACCTTCACAGAGGAGACCGAGACGGACCTCTTCGGCGAGCAGGCCGTCCTCTGCGGCGGCACCGCGGCGCTGGTCAAGGCAGGGTTTGAGACCCTCACCGAAGCCGGCTATCAGCCTGAGCTCGCCTACTTCGAAGTCCTCCACGAGCTCAAGCTGATCGTCGACCTGATGTATCGCGGCGGCCTCGCTTACATGCGCCACTCCATCTCCGACACCGCCGAGTGGGGCGACTACGTCGCCGGCCCACGCATCGTCACCGCCGAAACCAAGAAGGCCATGCGCAAGCTCCTCGATGAGATCCAGGACGGCAGCTTCGCCAAGAAATTCATTGACGAAAACGAGACTGGCCGCAAGGAGTTTGCTCGCATCCGCAAGAGCGAAGCCGATCATCCCATCGAAAAGGTCGGCGCCGGCCTCCGGTCCGCCATGCCCTTCCTCGATCCTGTCAAAGTTGTCGACGGGGCAGTGCAAAAGGCATAGCTGAGACCCACTCAACCAGCACAAAACAAAGGCCCCGCCCAGGAGATCGGCGGGGTTTTTCATTTCTATTCTTGCTACTAAATCGATTACTAAATACTTAGGGTCGCCTAACACTTTTGTGGTGCAAACCTGCCCCGTCTGGGTTAGCTTGTTTTCATAAAGTCAAAAAATGCTCATGCACGTGCGAGCTACCCCACTCCCCAGGGAGCACCACATGTCCAGCTTCAAACTGCCTCTGTTTCTCTTTGCTCTGCTAGGTACTTCTCTCTCCCAGGCTGTCGCTCAATCCCCCGCTGCGCAGCACCCGCTGCCTCAACTCCCCAACACACGCGTGCTGATCGTCTTTGCGCCCGCGGCGGATTCGGCCGCTTTCCGCACCCAACTGCAGTTGCTGGAGCGCCACAGCTTCGAGCTCTCCATGCACAACACGGTCGTCGTGCCCATGGCGTCAGACCCGTCCGCCCACTTCGCCTTCGAGCACCTTACCCTCGCAGGGGCAGAAGACCAGGCCTCCGCCCGCGCGCGCTTCCACGTCGCCGCCGGCGAATTCGCTGTGATACTGCTCAATCCTGATGGCTCGGAGCAGGCGCGCTCCGCCAAGCCCATGGACATCCACGCGCTCGTCTCGAGCATCGACACCCTCGACCAGGCCAGCGCGCTTACCGCATCGCTTTACTGATTTTCCCAAAGCGAGCGAGCCTTCGGTAGCGGCCCATTTTGCCGCAGCACCAGAGTATCTCGCTCTGCTTAGTGCACCAGCAGAGGAAGCTCTCGCTCAATCAGTTCGACCGTGGTTGCGTAACGACGTCGTTTCTCAGGGCTGTCGGCCTTCTCGGCCTGCGCGACCAGTTCAGCTAACGAGGGCTTAAGCCGCAAGGGCAAATTGCGCCAATAGTACTTCCAATCGTCGTGCTGCCAATCCGCGTACGTGGACTCCCAAGTCCGCCCACCTTTAGCCTGGTTGGGGAAGACGATCTCCATTGGTGACACAGCTTCGTCATAGCTTTGAAACCGGCAATCCACTGAGCAGCGAAGCTGGTTGGAGGTACTCAGCGTGGAGCTGTGCACGGTCAGGCTGTGAAAGATTGCCACGTCTCCCGCGTTGATCCGGCCGCCTACCCAATCGCCTCCCACAGCGGCTTCTCGCTTGATGTATCCGTCCGAGCATTGCAGCCCAAAGCGGTGCGATTTCTCCATGATCTCGAGCGTTCCCTGGCCCTCCAGGCAATCGTGCAGCGGCATCCACGCCGTATAGCTATCGCTGCTTCCGCCAATGCCCGAGTTGTCCTGATGCGCATGCAAAAGAGCGCCTTCACAATTGGGGAAGATCATCCGCGCAATCGGCTTGGGGTGCACGAATAAATGCGGCCCCACAAGCCGCTTCATCACATCAGTCAATACTGGATGATGCGTTAGCGCATGAAGCTTCTCCAGGCAGAACGCCCTGTTTGCAGCCTTCTTGTATCTCGGGTCCGGTTCAAAGCAGGTCATCGCAGGATTCACCAGACGGGCCGGCAAATCCGCGCCGTGCATCATCCAGCCCTCGTCCGATGCGATATCCAGCATGTCGTGGAGCAACAGGTCAAGGTCCCGCTTCGGCATCAGGTCGCGGATGAAGACGTATCCATAGCTCTCCATCTCGCTCTTGAGAGATACGGAATCGAGGTCTTTAGCCAGAATCGTGCGGAACGGTTTCAACGCGCCTCCGGGAGCAACAGTATTGCTCCCGCCAGCTTACTTACGCGCAGCTTCGGTATCTGTCATTTCTTTGTCGCCAGATTGTCACATCGCCATGATGCGACGATTCAGACTTAACAGAATTTGAAATATCTGGTGCGCCCGGAGAGATTCGAACTCCCGACCCTTTGGTTCGAAGCCAAATGCTCTATCCAGCTGAGCTACGGGCGCACATAGTTCATTCTAGCGACATGCAAACCTCCGGGCCGTGATATATTTCCCACCCGTCCCTGGGGCGGGTGATACAAAGAGTCAACCCATGGCCCGCAAGTTCATTGCTGCGCTGCTCCTGCTTCTGGCGGTCTTCATTCTCGCCTTCGCCATGACCAGTTCCAGTGCCGCGAACCGCGACTTCATCTCCTACTGGGCTGCGGGGAAGCAGCTCCTCTATCACGGAAATCCTTATGATGGGCCTGGAATTCTGCGCTGGGAACAGAACGCCGGATTCGCAGGAACCCACCCGTTCTTTATGCGCAATGCGCCCAACGCATTTTTTCTCGCCGTTCCACTCGGCCTTTTGGGAGCGCGGTCCGCGGCGGTCTGCTGGTCCCTTCTGCTGCTGGCCTCCCTGGCTCTCTCCATTCGCCTCGTCTGGATCATGGAGGGCCGTCCGCGCGGACGCCTGCATCTCGTCGGGTACATCTTTCCGCCTGCGCTTGCCTGTCTGCTCGCCGGCCAAATCGGGCTGCTGCTGCTGCTCGGATTCACCTTGTTTCTCTATCTCCAGACGGACCGCCCCTGGCTTGCCGGAACGGCCCTGGTGCTTTGTTCCGTCAAGCCGCATCTCTTTCTCCCCTTTGGCGTCGTTCTGCTTCTCTGGTGCGTTCGCAGCAGGTCCTGGCGAATCCTCGGAGGTGCGGCATCGGCGATCGCCGCCAGCCTTTTGCTGGCGCATGTGCTGGACCGCGATGCATGGTCGCAGTACGCGCAGATGGTGTCTACCGCCGGCCTTCGAGATGAATTGGTACCCAGCCTCAGCCTCATCTTCCGGCTCCTGATCCATCGGGACTGGATATGGCTGCAGGTAGTGCCCGCCGCGGCCGCATGTATTTGGGCACTGTGGTGGGCGTTGCATATCGCGGATTGGGACTGGCGCCGTGAAGGGCATCTACTTCTGCTCGTCTCCGTCATGACAGCGCCTTATGCCTGGGTTACGGACGAAGCCATCCTCATCCCTGCCATGCTGGTTGCGCTATATCGCCTTGAACGCAACGGGCTTTCCATGCTGCCGTATCTCTGCGCAACTCTCCCTGCCCTGCTGGAAGTCCTCTTCGGCGTTCAGCCCGATACGCCCTGGTATCTCTGGACGACGCCCGCCTGGCTGGCCTTCTATCTTTATGCAGCTAGAGCAGCACGGAACCACGCAGCCTCAGTGCCTGCTCCATCAGTGGCAAACTGAACCCCACCTGCTACTCGCACAGCGCTATGCCACGGACGCTTTTACCGGCGCGGGCGGCGCCGTCTCGGTCGGCTCCGGAATCAGATTCACCGTTTCCACGATGTCCAGCCCCGCGCGGCGCAGCAGCTGATGGATGACCGCTCCGGTCAAGCGGCTTGCGTCGTACTCCACTCGCACCGTCTTTCCCGGCTCGTCAAACTCCATCTTGCGTACGCCGTATACGTCGCGCACTTTGGCCAGCGCCAGCATCGCGCGCTCACCCGGCGGCACGCCATACCGGTAGACCACATCCAGTTGCGTCATAGGTCGATTTTACCAGCGCGCCGCCGCGGCGTTCATGCCACTACAGCCTGTTCAGATAGTCAATAATCTCCGCACTTGTCCATTCCTGTTCGGACACAAACTTCCGCCTCACAATACCCTGCCGGTCGATTACGTACGTTTCCGGAATCTTTACCGTGCCGTACATCGTCGGAATACGGAAGGACGGATCGCGCACCGTTAGAAAATCCACGTGGTAGGTCTTCAAGAACTGCGCATACGTCCGTTCATCCTCATCATTGCTGATCCCAACCACAGTGATTTTCGGCATCATCCGCTGCAGCCGCTCCAGGCTGGGCAGTTCGTCCACGCATGGCACGCAAGACGTCTGCCAGAAGTTCAGCACCACAACGCGCCCGCGCAACTTTGCTAGATCTACAGAACGCGTCCCGTCGCTCACCTGGAACTCAGGAGCCAACTGGCCGATCCGTGCCGGGTGCGCCCCGCGATCGCACGCCGTTGCCAGCAACATACACAGCGTCGCCGCCATCGCCCCCAGCCGCCTCTTCTGCAAACCAGCCACAAGTATCCCCAGTTCCTATAATACGAACCTGTGACCGATTCCATCAGCGCTGCCGGCGATCAGCACGAGTCTCTCGCATCGGGTGCGCACACACTCCGGCTCTCCGTCATCATCCCGGCGCGCAATGAGGCCGCGAACCTTCCTGCCTGCCTCGCATCTCTCATCTCGCAATCCGACGACGGCTTCGC
>DATNEM010000216.1:0-8353 GCA_035552995.1 Acidobacteriaceae bacterium
CTGGCAACACGTCACGCGGAGTTGGCCGCCGGCATTGTCGTGCTCTTCCTGTTGGCCACGCTGATGATGATCCGCTGGGTGTTGCGTGCACTGAGGCGCTTGTTTGGCGGCGCGGAACGGGCAATCGAAGGATCCAGCTGACTCGTTCTCGCCGGAGGCAATTCCTAATCGCCGTGCGAGAAGTGAAGCGTGGTCACGAACTGTACTGCGACCGTGTTGTTCGCCTTGTGCGTCCCGAGACTGAAGTGGTCGTACTCGTAGTTCACCTTCAGCAATTCATTTCTACCGGGACGGAAACCGGCGGCGGCCTCGAAGCGCTCGGAATTCCCGGACGCGTTCGCGCTGGAGTAGCCGAGTCGCCCTGCCGCGTACCAGCGTGGTCCGAGGGCGCGCTTCACTTCGCCATAGCCGGCCTGTTCGCGGAAGGTTGGTATCAGCTTGTACGGCATCACAAACTGCTGCCACTCGCCCTGTACGTTCCAGTGACCGCGCGACCATTGTCCGTCGAATCCGAATGCATGCGCGGGCAGCGTGTTGGGGTTGGCCTCGCCATGGAAGAAGAATCTTGAATGGCGGTCGAGATAGGGGCCGCGATAAGCCGACGCGCCGAGACGGAATCCCTGACGGATGGTATAGCCGCCGCCACCGGCCCAGTTGCCATACTGGTCATGCGCGAAGATGCTGCGCGGATTCGCGGGCGACGAATTGGCGAACTGCACGCGGCCATCGAGACGGCCGCGCGTCGCGTCCATCTCCGCTGCGACAAGTCCCTGCGCGGAGACCGCGCCGTAATAGCCATACTGCACTGGCATCCCCGCGACCGGATTGCTGAGGTCGTCATAGCGCAGAAGGAACGACCCGAACACCGAACTCATCTGCCCGGCGCGGACCATCAGCGAGCCTTTTTCCGACACGCGGGTATAGTTCAGGCTCGCTTGGAGCAGATAGCCCTTCACGCCATAGCCCGGCGTTGTGAAGGTCTCGTAGAAATACGGATGGCTGATGGCCTGCCACGCGCCAGTGACGGTCCAGTGGTCGCTGAACTTCACAGTTGGATAGACGATGGCGCGGAAGCCGGCTGCTCCGGCCGATCCATATCGCGGAGAGCGTGTCAGCGCATCGGACGTCAGCGACTCACCGCTGAGAGTGGCATGAAGGTCGATGCCGCGGTCGGCCTCCTGCGCACGGCTTTGTGCGCAGAGCAAGACAGCGGGAAGGCAGAGCATCGCTGCGGTCTTCACCATACTGCCTCCCACTCTTCCCACGGTTCGCGAACATGGGCCGGAGAAGATTCGCGGCGTATGGAGAGCAAGTGCCTTGGAAGTCGCGCGAACAACTCGACAATCTGCGGATCGAACTGCGAGCCGGCGTATTCACGCAATATTTCAATGGCCCGCTCATGGGTCAGGCCGCGGCGATAGGAGCGGTCCGAGGTCATTGCGTCATAAGCATCCGCAACGTGGATGATGCGCGCGTCGATCGGCGTCTCTTCGCCCTGCTGGCCGGTGGGGTATCCGCTGCCGTCCCAGTTTTCGTGGTGCAGCTCCACGGCGGCGAGGTAGGGCGCGAGGCCGCGCACGCCTTCGAGAATCCGTCGTCCGACGACGGGATGTTCCTTTACCTGTGCGAACTCCTCATCGGTGAGCCGGCCGGATTTTTGCAGCACGGCGTCCGCCACGCCGATCTTGCCGATGTCATGCAGCAGCGCGCCGACGCGAATCCGTTCCACGTCCGCGGCATTGAGCCGCAGGGCAAGTGCGGTTACGCGGGAGAAGTCGCTCACACGCCGGCTATGGCCCGCGGTGTAGCGGTCGCGTGCATCCAGCGCGCTGGCAAGCGACCCGACAAACTCGACGTAGGCCGACTGCAGGGTTTCCTGCGCCACACGCACCGAGGCCGCAGCGCGGTTGTAATTTCTCACCAGCTCACGAATCTCGCGGATAGACGAAAGCTCATTCTCAAACTCGGGCAGCACGCCGGTCTCCGCGTTCTCATGCAGGTGCGAGACCATCGCGGCGATGGGACGCACGATGGAGCGCGACGACAGGATGCTGCAGAGCAGCGTGACCACCAGCGATCCAAGCCCAACAACCAGGAAGAGATGGTGCAGCGCCGATTGCACGGGCGCAGTGGCCGCGTCGACATTGACGAGGCTGCGCAGCTCGAAGCCGCCTCCGGCCAGCCCGTTCTGCACAGGCAGGGAGATCCAGTTGGCGCCGCTGAGGTGCAGGTTGCATTCCGCGCCGGGTGCGCAGGCCGCGAGCGCTGTATTCAGTTCGTCCGGCGTTTGGCCGGCGATGTTGGATGAGATCGCGTGGCCGTTGTAGGAGAGGACCGCGGGGGTGGGGAACTGCGAGAGGTTGAAATAAGCGCCCACCGAAAGCGAACCGATGTTTTCTTCGTTCTGATCGATCGGCACAGAGGCCACCTGCAGCACGCGTCCATCGATGGATACAAAGCCTCTGGCTCCGCCCTGGAGTTCTGCCACCGGTACGGGCACCAGTTCGCTGGTCTTGCCCGCCTCCGTCTTCCGCACTACTGCTGCGAGCGGCGCGCCATTCGGCCCGGACTCCAGCAGGAAGTCAAAGCCCATGCGCTGGCCGAGCTCACGCAACTGGTCTTCCACCGTTCTGCGGGCGTTGTCGCTGCCGGAGTTCGAGACAAGAAGCTGCAGGCCGTCCTTCAGTGCGGGATTTTCTCCGGCAACTTTCAAGAAGCGGCTGTCCTGCAACTCGCTGCGCGCGCTGATTTCAGCGATCGTGCGCTGGTTCTGCTTGAGGGAAGTGCGCACTCCGTCCCGTACCGTCACCTGAACGAAGCGCTGGATCATCCAGAACCCGCCGCTGAGCAGCAGCGCGAAGGGAAGAAAGCAGATCAGGAAGGCGCGTGTACCGAAGCGCAAGTGTCACCTGCCTTCCGACATGTCCATCGAGCCGGTCTGGGCGATGGCCTTGTCGGCGTCGGTGTCGATGGGGATGAAGAAGTCCGCGGAGGCGCCATGGTCTTCTCCCACGACGACCTGCTTGCGGAAGAAACCGGCTGACTTGTGCCATGCGACAAGCGTGTAGGTGCCGGGCGGCACGCCGGTGATGTGGTACTGCCCGGAGGCGTCGGGACGCGCGTACCAGCGGTTCGGAGTAACGACGATGGTCGCTTCCATGTTCGGGTGCAGTCTGCAATACACAAAGACAAGGCCGGGCTTCGGGAAGCTGACGGCGCGTGTCTGGCCCTTGTCATAGCTGCCGAGGTCGAAGCTCTTCGGTTTGGAGAGCGAGAACACGTTATGGAAGATCGGATCCATGTTGGGGAACGAGACGCTCGCGCCCTCGGGAACTACAAGCAGGTCGGGAGTAAACCTGCGGTCCACCTGCTCCATGGTGAAGGCCGGCGGTTTTACGGCTTTTGCCGGCGAGGCCTGCGCGGCGCCTTCGAGATACACCACAACGTGCGCGAGTTCATATGCCACCGGATCTTGCCCCGCATCTTTTCCGAGCGAGACCACGGTCCCGCGCTGGTAGATCGAAACCGGGGCCGTCACGTTGCGCTTGGTCAGCCGCTTTTTGATCGTGATCGTGCCGGTGATGTCCTGTGCATGGGACGCGCCGGCAAACAGGGCAATCGTGAGCAGCACACGCAGCGTCTTCATATATAAGTTCTCCGTTTGCAGGCTAGCAATCGCGGGCGCGAATCTCTGTACCACTGTCGGGTCATGCTGCGCGCTTTCCGTGTTGCGAAGTGACGCTCGCATCGCGAGTTAGCCGGCGAAGGCGTGTGGCGCCTGCTCTCTAAGCGAGGCCACGTCGCTCTTCGATACAATGGTGCGGATGGCAGAACAGGACGCAGGCAAGCTGGCGCAGTTGGAGGCCGCAGGCGCGCAGCCGGAGGCCTGGCGAAGGACAGAGCTGGCGCGCCACCCTGACCGCCCCTACCCGATGGACTTCATCGACGCATTGTTTACGAACTTTAGCGAGATCCACGGTGACCGGCGCTTCGCCGATGACCCAGCGATGACCTGCGGGATGGCGGACTTCCATGGCAAGCCGGTGATGGTCGTTGCCAACCTGAAGGGCCGCACCCTGAAGGAGCGCGTGGAGCGCAAGTTCGGCTCGCCCGATCCTGAGGGGTATCGCAAGGCGTTGCGGGCGATGCATATCGCCGAGAAGTTCAACCGGCCGGTCTTTACCTTCCTCGACCTCGCCGGCGCCAACCCGGGTATCGGCGCGGAGGAGCGCGGGCAGGGCGAAGCCATCGCGCGCAACCTCATCGAGATGGCACGGCTGCGGGTCCCCACCATTGCCACGGTAACTGGCGAGGGCGGTTCGGGCGGAGCGCTCGCGTTGGCCGTCGCAGACCGAGTGCTGATGCTGGAGAACGCGATCTACACCGTCATCTCACCGGAAGGCTGCGCGTCCATTATGTGGAAGGACGCCGCGAAGAAGCAGCAGGCCGCGGCGGCGCTGAAATACACCGCGGAAGGCGCCCTGCAACTCGGCTGCGTCGACGACGTTTTGCGCGAACCCGAAGGCGGAAGCCACAACGATCCCACCAGCGCGATGCAGATGGTGGATGACCGGCTGCAACATCACCTCACGGAGATTGAGGCCAAGCCGCTCGATGAGTTGCTGGAGGAACGCTATCTCAAGTTCCGCAACATCGCGCAGTGCTACACCACGGAAGCGCCCCGCTGATGCGGTTGTGGCCTCCCCCAGTGGGCACACATCAAAATTGCACGAACCGCACCAACGACTCCCGGCACGTGAAGGCCCTTTGTCTTGCAGACATCTGACGCGAACAGCACCGCAGTGCCACCGCCACCGCTCCCGGCGCGAGGCCGCCCGCGCGCTGGGAGGCTGGCGCTCTTTGCCGTTGCCATGCTGTGGTACGTCTGCGCGCAGGCCGTTGCGGCGAGCGCATCCAACGGTCTGGCGCTGCGATTTGAGCTGAACGATGGGCAGCCGCTGCTCAATGCAGTTCTGTTGTTGTTCCTTGTCGTCGTCGGAATTGCCGCGCTGCGCATGATCGAGCGCCGCGGCGGGCGCCTGCGCAGTGTGCTGGGCCTGCCGCCGCGAGGAACATCCGGCGAGGAGTGGGCGATGGGCGCGGCGGTCGGATGGGGAATCGCCGTCGTTTCTGTAGTGCCGATGGCGCTCGCTCGCGCACTCAATATCCAGATTTGGAATGCGCCCCACGCGTACTACCTGCTCGCGCTCAACCTCGCAACGCTGGCGGTGCTTACGTTGGCTCAGACGGTGATCATCTTTGGCTATGCGCTGCCGCGGCTCATCGAAGCGACCGCACCGGCGCGCGCGACCCTGATCCTGATCGCCATCATCGCCATCCACGCTGCGCTGGTTCCGGTCCCCTATGACACGCCGCAGGGGACGCGCCTGCTGGTCGAGATGCTCGCCACGCTGCTGCTGTGCCTCTGCTGGCTGCGCACCCATGCGGTATGGCTGGCCTGGGGGCTGCATTTTGC
The DNA here is from genome assembly GCA_035552995.1 of Acidobacteriaceae bacterium. Classification (GTDB taxonomy): domain Bacteria; phylum Acidobacteriota; class Terriglobia; order Terriglobales; family Acidobacteriaceae; genus Edaphobacter. The sequence continues at coordinate 5,477 of DATNEM010000216.1, forward strand.
GTGGGCGGCATCGATCGCTGTCCTCTTCGGCCTGCCGCTCCATGGCGATATCTCCTTCGGCTCGGTTGTGGATACGCGCACCATCGGCAGGGCGTGGCTTACCGGCGGTTCCTACGGCCCAGCGGCGGCGGCGTTCTCCATCCTTGTGCTGATCGCGGCAATTCCGGTGTTAGTACGCGTCACAGGCGACTACGCCTGGGACTATACGCACGCGCCGATTGTCGCCGGCGGATACGACGTGACGGTTGCGCCGCCTGCCGCGCACGTAGCTATGGAGCAGGAGGCTGAACCCGCGCAGCCAGGGCTGGTGCAGATACAACCGCTGGCGGCATCTTCCCCGCCGCCTTCGGACCGCATCCCCCAGTAATCCCGCCGATTTGTCATTTGTTTGTCACGCGCGCCCGTCAGACTTCTCTCCGTGTACGCGCGCCCCGGGCGCGGCCCCATCGCTTCTTGCCCCGCAAACACGCAGGATTCGCTGCACCGGCTGCGGCGATGCAGGCTTTCAGGAATATCCATCCTGCGAAAGCAGCATTCGATAGCAGGCTTGAAAAACGCTCGCGGAAGGCGCAAGATTTTCAATACGCGGGGTGCCGTTCATGGCGTTTCGTTGGGGCACAAACGAGAGAGCCTTCAGAAGAGCGTGGGGATTTGTTGTGTTTTCGGCAGCACTGGCTGCAATCGCCGCGCCCACAGGCGCGCAGGTTTTCGTGGTCGGTGAAAAGACCGCGATGGCGGATGTCTCGAACGATTTTCATCCCACTCGCGTGGAACTTCCCGCCGTCCCCATGACGGAGCGTGGCCGCCTGGATTTGGTGCGCAATCTGGAGGCGGAGCAGGGCTTCGCACATCGGCCCCTCCCGCTGGCCACCGAGGTGACGCTGATCGCCAACGGCAATATGACCCCCGGCGGCGATGTCTATAAGCAACTCCTTTACAAGAAGGGCGAGTTCGCCAACGTCGGGGATCGCGTGGCCATCACAAAGGTCACGGTGAAGCCGGACCGCATCATGCTGGACCTGGACGGCGGCCCGCATTTGAAGCACAGGTTTCTGCGCCACATCTCGATCAACGACAACAACCTGGTGCCCGATGACGGGGCGCAGGTGACCGGTTGCCGCCTGACGCTGGTCTTTGAGGGCGGCGTGCCCGAGATCAGCGCGCCGGAGGTGAAGGCGCTGCTGGATCCCATCATTGACTTCAGCGTGAAGACGTCGGAGGAGGCCTATGCTGACTCCCTGCCCACGTTCCTCAAGGACGCGATCGCGCAGCATGATGTATTGGTGGGCATGAACCGCCGCATGGTGCTGGCGGCGATGGGCCAGCCGCAGTCCAAAGTGCGCGAACTGATGCCCGGCTCGGACACGCGGCACTATGAAGAGTGGATATACGGTCATGTCCCGCAGACGGTGTACTTCGTGCGGCTGGTTGGAGAAATGGTGACTCAGGTGCGCGTTGCCGCGCTTGGGCAGCCGATCGCAGTTCATACCCAGAACGAGATGCAGGGCTACATCGATCCCGAGAGCGTGCATGAGATTGCCGAGGGCGATGTGCCGCCGCAGAACAACGAAGGCGACATAGGCGGCAAAGCCCCGCCTTCCATCCTCAATCCCGGCGAGAACGCACCCGGCAGCACCACTCGTCGTGTCCTGCTGCCGACGACGCCGATTCCTCAGGACAAGGGTCGCGACCAGAGCGCATCAGGCTCCGCGCCGGCCAAGGGGGAGCCCACCAAACCAGTCGAACCGCCGCCTCCCACTCTGCCGGCCAATCAATTGCGAACTGCCGCCCCGGCGTCCTAGAACGTCTACCGCCGCCCGCCTCCCGCCAGCCGTATCGATCCCATGGCAACCGCCACGGATAGGATCGCGGCGAGCGTCGTATAGACGAGCGCCTGTTCCATCGAAGAGAGGTGGATCACGGGCAACGTGGTTGGAAAGCCTGTCGCGAACTTTCGCGCCGGCAAAGAGCCGTCCGCCTTCCATAGCCGCACCGCAAGCAGGGCAAAGACAGCCATGGCGCACACGATGGCGATAACGCCTGGCACTACTCTGCGCCACGGAAATTGAATGGGTGCGGGCGCGTCGGCCTCTGCCTGCAACGCGTCCATAACGGAAGACGCAACGCCGGAGGAAGGCGGCAGCTCCTCGCCGGGTGCGAAGTGCGCCGCGAGAAGAAGGTCCAGCGGATCGGAAGAAGGAGTGTCCGCGGTGTTCCCATTGTGGCCAAGTTTTCTTTCGTGATTCATGTGGACTCCTTCGCCTGCCTATCCGGCAAAGCAGGACGCTCAATCAGATACTTCAGCTTGCCGCGCAACAGGTTGCGCGCGCGGAAGAGCCGTACCTTCACCGTGCCTTCGGGCAGGCCAAGGCTGGCTGCGGCCGCGGGCACATCCATCTCATGGAAGTAGTAGAGGGTCAGCACCTCGCGATACTTCGCGGGCAGCTTCGCGACCGCCTGGCGCACGGCCGCGCGCTGCTGCCGCTCTTCCACGTCGCTGTGGAAGGCGCGCGGATCGACGGGCTCCATTACATCCTCGAAAGGCAGCGTCACCGGGGGCAGGCGGCGAATCTCTGAGCAATAGAGATTGGTCGCCAGCGAAAAGAGCCATGTGGAGAAGGCCGATTCCTGCCGCCAGGAAGAGAGATTGCGATAGGCGCGCAAGAAGGCCTCCTGCGCCATCTCCTCGGCCCGCGCGCGATCGCGGCAGAAACGATAGGCCAGGTTGACTAACGGCGACTGCCAGCGCCGGACGATTCCCTCGAAGGCCCCGGTCTCCCCGGCGATCACACGCATAGCGTCGCGGCGATCGTCCTCCGCGGTGCGGGGCGCGGCTGAAGCGCCGCGATCCTTCTCCGCGCGGAGAAATGGTGGGGC
>DATNEM010000217.1:0-9555 GCA_035552995.1 Acidobacteriaceae bacterium
CTCTCCGGCACAGTCTCCTACACACGCGCCAAGGAACTCGACAATACCGGCAACCATCGCACGCAGTTCCCCGTCGGTCCGCAGGACGGCAACTTCCCGCATGCCCTCCGCGCCAATCAGGTCGACCGCTCCCTCGGCCAGAACAACCAGTTGAACACCGTCGCCGCCACCTGGGTCTATAAGCTTCCCTTCGGCCGCGGCCAGGCCTTCTTCGCCACCAACCGCTGGGCGGGTCTCGTCGCCGGCGGATGGCAGGTCTCCGGCATCTATCGCTATGCCGATGGATCGCCGCTGCAGATCACCAACAACAGCGCCTGCCTTACCAATGCCATCGGTCTGCAGGGTACCTGCTTCCCGGACGCCACCCCCGGCTTCGATAAGCGCCGCGCGCGCATCAACGGGCGTTGGGGACGCGGCGCCGGCATCAACGCCGCCAATCTCGGCACCATTCCCTACATCAACTCGCAGGCCTTCTCCTGCCCCGACTCTCCGCTGTCGAACGTCACCTACACCTGCGGCGGTACCGCTCCCAACGGCGAGCCGAACCAGACTCCCAAGCTGGGCAACGTCGCACGTACCGCCCCCGACGGCCTCACTGGGCCCGGCTGGTGGTCGGTAACGATGGGCGTTCGTCGCACCTTCAACATCCGCGAGACGGCCCGCCTCCACCTCACGTTCGAGTTCGAGGGTGACGTCGACAACGTCACCAACTCCACCTTCTTCAACGTCGCGAGCACCAAGTGGGGCGCCGCCGACTTCGCCACCATCAGCGGCCAGAACCAGAACGTCAAGCCCCGCGACTGGCAGTTCATCGGACGCTTCCGCTTCTAACCTCAACCTCGATCTGAAACTGGAATGGCGGCCATCGCGGCCGCCATTGACTTTTGCTCAGTCGGAAGAGACCTATCTCCCACGCAGCATTCCCCACACCAGCACTGCGAGGATAAAAACGCTCACTGCGGAATAAAGCCAGTCTCGCTCTGCCACAAACGCAAACACCGCAAACGCCACGCGAGCGATCGGGACCGCCACCAACAGCAGAATCCCCACATCCAGCACCGCGATCGACGTCGATCCCCCCAGCTCTGCCGGGTGCCGCAGCGAGATCGGATGTCCGGCAAAATACCGGTAATCCACCTTCGTGCCCCGGTGGTCCGCCAGATACATTGCGCCTCCCGCAATCACAACCGTGGCTGCCAGCATCACGCCGGCGCGCAACAGCAATCCCATCAGGCGCTCCATTCGCTCATCCGCCTGCTGCATTCTTTCGTTGCCCGGCCCCGCGCTCATCACAGCCTTCCCATCCAACCATTCACGATCATCTCGACTCCCAGAGCCGCGATCACCCACGCAAAGATCGTGCGCAGCAGCGGCACGCGCGCTCGTACCAGCAATTTGGCGCCTGCCAGCGACCCCAGCAGCACGCCCAGCAGCACCGGAGCCGCGAGCATCGGATCGACATAGCCTCGCGCCAGATAGATTCCCGCGCTCGCCGCCGCGGTCACGCCGATCATGAAGTTGCTGGTCGTCGTCGAAACCTTGAACGGGATGCGCATGATCTTGTCCATCGCCAGCACCTTGACCGCGCCCGACCCGATGCCCAGCAACCCGCTCAACATACCTGCGCCAAACATCGTCGCCCAGCCTGCCGCGATCCGGTCCACCGCATACGCAATCTTTCCGCCGTGCCCGTCGGGATACGTCCCCGACATCCGTAACTTCTCCGACCACGGACTTCCGGTACTCTTCACCTCATCCTGATGCCGGCTGCGCGAAAGCCACGCCGAATACAGCAGCACCAGCCCGAAAACCATCGCCAGCACTCGCGTTGGGGCGTGCCCTGCGACCAACGCTCCGAGGACCGCGCCGATCGTCGTCGCGTCCTCTAGAAACATCCCGATGCGCACATTGGAATAACCTTCGCGCACATACGCCGCAGCAGCACCCGAAGAAGTCGCGATCACACTCACCAGCGATGCTCCCATTGCATAGCGCATGCCCACATGGAAGCCTAGGGTCAGCAGCGGGATGAGCACTACGCCTCCGCCCAGCCCGGTCAGCGATCCCAGCAGCCCTGCCGCGCAGGACCCCGCAAACACCAGCGTTGTAAACGTAATCAGTGGCATGGCGCAAGCGTCCGCTCTATCCGCGCTCCCTCTTGGATGCCGGTTTCAGAACTCGTACTTCGCGCGCGGCCTCCGGTGTCAACTCAAAAGCCTTCCCCCCGCGACCCACACGCACCCGGAATCCCTCTCCGCTGTCGCGACGCGTCACGTCGATGAGCGCTCCCGGTCCCACGCCTTGCGTCTTCATCTGCCGAAGCCGGCGCGCATCACGGTCACTCACGCTCTCCACCACAAACGTGCCGGCTCCCGCTACCTCCGCCAGCGTCATCGACTTTCGCGCCGCTATCCTTCCATCCATCGCCGGAATCGCATGCCCGTGCGGATCCGTCTTCGGATGCCCCAGTTTCGCCGCGATCCGCTCCTCAAACCGCTCGCTGATGAAGTGCTCCAGGCGCTCCGCCTCTTCATGCAGCTCGTCGATCGGGTAGTCGAGCACCTCATACAGAAAGGTCTCGATCAGACGGTGATGCCGCACCACTTCAAGGGCCCTTCGTCGCCCGGCCCGCGACAGTCCCACTCCGCGATGCCGCTCGTACTCCACCAGCGGCGCGGCCGCACCGGCGAGCTTCTGCAGCATGTTCGTCACCGACGCCGGCGCCACGCCCAATTCTCCCGCCAGCGCCTTCACCGTCACACGAGCGGCCACCGCGCTGCTTCTGCGCGCGGCGTCGCCCCTCTCGGAGCCCGCCAGCGCCCCCTCTTCCAGTGCCGATTCGTCCAGGACAAGAATCGCCTTCAGGTAGTTGTCCACGGATTCCGTGTTGCCGTGCCGTCCGCTTCGCATTGGTTCGCCTTGGTTAATGGCACGGCTTGTGCCGCACCTGCCTCATCATCTGCCTGTTAAACGCATGGCTTGAGCCGCACGCGTCCTTATCGTCTGCTCGCCTTGTTAAGGGCACGGCTTTAGCCGTGCCGTAAGCCAAGAGTTGAGCTGGGCTTTAGCCCCTGAGGGCGCTTTCCCCGGGCCTCACCCATGTTCCAGTTTGACCGATTCTATCAAATTAGGTATACCTAATTTTAGGCAAGCCTAAATGGCCACCTCCGTCTCCAGCCCGGCCCGCCACCACCATCGCAACCCGATGTGGAGTTACTTCGGCCCCGCCTTCGTCGCCTCCGTCGCCTACATTGACCCCGGCAACTTCGCCACCAACATCCTCGGCGGCACCGAATTCCGCTATCGCCTGCTTTGGGTGCTGCTCTGGTCGAACGCCATGGCCATGCTCATCCAGTACCTCTCGGCCAAGCTCGGCATCGTCACCGGCCTCACCCTCCCGCAGAACTGCCGCCGTCACTTCTCACGGCCTGCAACCATCTTTCTCTGGATCACCGCGGAGATCGCCGCCATCGCCACCGACCTCGCCGAATTCCTCGGCGCAGCCCTTGGCCTCGATCTCCTCTTCGGGCCATTCGCCCTCGCCCACGGCCTCTCCCCGCGCGAGTCCATGCTGATCGCAGCACTCATCTCCACCGTGCTCGTCTTCGCCATCCTCGCGCTCGACCTCGCCGGCTTCCGCGCGCTCGAACACGGCATCATGTTCTTCGTCGCCATTATCGGCATCGCGTACGGCTTCGAGGTCTTTCTCGTCCATCCGGACTGGAAACTTGCCACGGTCGGCGCAATCCTGCCTTCGCTCGATCGCTCCTCGCCCCAGCTGCTCCATGACTCCATCTACGCCGCCGTCGCCATGCTCGGCGCCACGGTCATGCCGCATGTCGTCTATCTGCACTCGGCGCTCGTGCAGCCTCGCCTCAAAGAACTCACCGGCTCCTCACTTCCCGCCACGGAAACGCTTCGAGGCCTCGCAGCGCGCAATCGCCGCACTGCGCTGCCGCGCCGCTTGATCCTCTCGCGCTTCCTGCGGTATGAACTGATCGACGTCTTCGTGGCCATGAACGGCGCGTGGCTCATCAACTCTGCCATGGTCCTGATGGCCGCCGTCGCCTTCGCCGGCTCCGGCAGCCTCCAGCCCACCATTCAGGAGGCCTACCGCACCCTCGGCCCGCTCTTCGGCCACGCCGCGGCCATCGTCTTCGCTGTCGCGCTGCTCTGCAGCGGCCTGTCATCATCCACGGTCGGCGTCATGGCCGGACAAGTCATCATCGAAGGCTTCCTCGAAATCAAGTTCCCCATCTTCCTCCGCCGGCTCATCACGGTCATCCCTGCCATCGCCGTCATCGCTACAGGCCTCGATCCGCTGCGCATTCTGGTCCTCTCTCAGGTAGTCCTCAGCTTCGCGCTGCCCTTCGCGCTCATCCCGCTGCTGGTCCTCACCAATCGCGCCGATGTCATGCACTCCTTCCGGTCAGCGCCGCGTATCCGCATCGCTGGATGGCTTACCGTCTCGGTCATCATCGCTCTGAACGCGATTCTCCTCGGCCAGCTCGCACTCCACCGGTAACGCGCGCAGAAAAGTGGCGAGACAAGCAATCGCTTATCTCGCCATGTCACCTTCAGACGATCGACTCAGTGCTTGTCCTGGTCGTGCCCTCCGCCGTGTCCGTTGCCATGGCCGTTGTCACGGGCCTGCGGCGGAGGTCCCTGCTGTTGAGGCTGTGGCGCACGTTGCTGCGGGGCCGCCTGCTGTGGCGGAGCAGGACGTTGCGCCTGCGGCGGCGGACCCTGCTGCCGCATCTGCTCCTGCGGTCTTGGCTGAGCTTGCGGCTGCGGTTGCGGCGGTTGCCGCATCTGTTGCTGCCTCTGCTGGAAGTCCGGTCTACCTTGCCCCTGCTGCCCGCGGAAATCCCGCTGTTGCTGTTGCTGCTGCTGCTGTTGTAGCTGTTCCTGTTGCCGTTGCTGTTGCTGCCTCTGCTGCTGCTGTTGTAGCTGTTGCGGTTGGGGCTGAGGCTGCTGCCTTTGCTGCAAATCCGGTCTACCTTGCCCTTGCTGTCCCCGGAAATCCCGCTGCTGTTGCTGTGGTTGCGGCTGGGATTGAGGTTGGGCCTGCGGCTGCGGCGGTTGCCTCATCTCTTGCTGCCTCTGCTGGAAATCCGGTCTGCCCTGCTGCCCCCGGGAATCCCGCTGCTGTTGCTGCTGAGGCTGCTGTTGCTGCTGAGGTTGAGGTTGAGCCTGCTGTTGTTGTCTCTGCTGGAAGTCAGGTCTGCCTTGCTGCCCACGGAAATCCCGCTGCTGCTGTTGCTGCTGAGGTTGAGGTTGTGCCTGCTGTTGTTGTCTTTGCTGGAAGTCCGGTCTGCCCTGCTGTCCGCGGATATCTTGCCCGCCCTGTTGCTGCGTTCGGAAATCAGGCCGTCCCTGCTGGACCTGCCCTGGCCGCGCAGTCTCAGGCTGCCTGTTCCCCGGGTTCGGCTGAACGCCCCCTGCGCCGCCGCGGCCCTCGGGCCTTACCGCAACACGCGGCATCTCCGCCGGCATCCTGTGTTCAGAGACGATCGGCCGCGCAGCGACTGCCTCCGCCGGCCGGCCATGGTTCGCGCTGTAGAACTGCTGCCGGTTGCGTGAAGCCTGATCGCGCACCTGCACTTGCGCCTGCATCGGCGCATAACGCTGTTCGCGCATCGTTGAAATCTCCGCCGGACGCGGCCTTACCTGCAACCCGCCACGCCCGCCGTTGAAGCTCACTCGCGCGCCGCCGCGATTCACCTGCACGTTATGCACGTAGACATCGCGTATGCGATCGCGGTCCACATGCGTCACCACAGTGTTGTAGTAGAAGTGCGGCCCGTTCCAATAGCCGCCCTCATACCCGATACCGAAGTATCCAAATCCATAATTGATGCCTCCGTAGAACCCAATATGGCGGGCCCAGTAACCGTGATGGAAGCGATACCGGCCGCCCACAAAACCCCAGTAACCCGGTGTCCACAGGGCGCCCACATACGGCGCCTCGACCCAGCAGCCCGGCACCCAGTAGTACCCATATGGCCCCCAGGCCCAGTAGCCCGGCGTCCAGATGTAGTCGGGATCGGGCGCGGGCGGTTGGTCATAATCCGGCAGCGGCGGCGGGGGTTCCGTCGCCTCCTCGTCGGTTAGGCTGTCATCGTAGATCGGCGCGTACTGGTCATCGCCCTCGCCGTAAGACTGATCGTCCGGATACGCCTGGCCGTTGTCGTAGTATCCCGGAGGCGGCGCGCTCTGCTGTCCGCCCGCGTAGGCACGCTCGATCGGCGCGGGCGCCTGCTGCCCGTTGCTGTACTGTTCCGCCTGCTGCTGAGCCTCATTCTCCGTGCCCGGTTGCGCCAGATTCACCGTCGCCGGATCGGCCCCGCTTTGGGCATCGACCGACTTGCTGTGGCAGCCCGCAACTCCCGCGCCCAACGCAACGCCCAGCGCCGCGCTCAGCCCAGCCTGCATCCATCGGTTCTTCATTTGTCGTCCCCCGCTCTCGCGCTTAACCCTGATCGCGGCGCACCGACACCACAGCCGCCATGCATCTCTTTAGATGCACGTTCGGCGCAATGGAAATCGAAAGAATCGCCTTCCCTGGCTGGCTCCGAGCCCGCTCCGGTCCCCTAGTCCCTAGTCCCTAGTCAACTAGCGACTACTTCGCCGGATACTCCACCGTCTGCCCTGTACGCTGGTTGGTCACCGCCATCTTGCCATCCGGATGCACGGTCAGCAGCAGATAGTTCCCCACGTCCGGCCTCGTCGTAGCCAGGTTCGCAATGCGGTCGTCAGCGACATTCTTCTTGTTCGCACCCTCCACGGTATGCAGTTGCCACAGGTCCTTCAGGCGCGGCGAACCCTGGATGATGGGGAAGGTCGAAACGTCGCCTCCCTTGTGCCCGCCCAGATCCATAATCGCGATGCGCGGCGCCACTGCATCCAACAGTGCCGGACTGCCGCTGCGCGCGAACCCATGGTGCGACACCACGTACACATCCACCTTGCCGACCTTGTTCACCGGGCACATTAACGGCCGCTCGTTGGCCCAGGTTAAATCCCCGAGGTCCAGAATCCGCGTCCGCCGAAACGTAATCACCATGCCCAGGCTGCGGTCGTTCTCGTTGCCTTCCAGCTCCTTCACCGGCGAACTGGCGCACGCAGCATTCTTCTCCCCCGCGCCAGGGAGAGGCTTATCAATCACCTTGCCGTCCGCGCTCACGACCTCGACCTTCATGCCCTTCACCGGCAGCACGTCACCCGGTTTGGCGACCAGATGCTGGTACTTTCCGTCCGCGAGCACCTTCTGGTACGCCTCCCACGAAGCAACCGTCGGCGGCCCGCCTTCCACGCTGGCTCCCTCGCGATTCTCGCCGTGGTCGATAAAGCGCCCCACTGGAATCTTCGCCACCAGCTGCGGAATGCCGCCGGCATGGTCCACGTGGTAATGCGTCAGCACCACGTTGTCGATCTTCGTCACTCCGGCATTCTTCGCCGCTGCTGCAATGCGGTCAGCATCGCGTCCATTCGCGCCCGGCCAGCCGGTGTCCACCAGCATGGACTCGCCCGCGGGCGTTACAAATAACGTCGCCTGCCCGCCCTCCACGTCGATGAAATAAACTCGCAAATCGCCACTGCCCGCGCCTTTCGCGGATTGCCCTCGCGCCGCAACCGCAATCCCCATAACCAGCGCTGCCACTGCCGCCGCAACCAACATCGCAATCGTCGTCCGGTCCCTACGCATCCGCATCAACACGCGCTCTCTCCTCCAGCGAAATTGGCAGACCCAAACTCTGCCCAAAACCAACGCCCGCCATCATCGCACATTGTCGATAGACTCCGCGCGGGTGGCCCACCCTTCGCGCAGCGAAGGGTAGGTTGCTGTTTCATCCAGCCTTGAACCCTTGCACCTGCTCCAGCTATTCTTCCCACCATGCCACGCGCTTTCATCGCGCCGGTCCTGCTCGCCGCCCTGGCCGTGCCGGCCCGCGCCCAACTGGCGCACCAAGGCCCCGCCGCCAATATCGCGCTGTCCAAAACTCTCCAACCCTACGATGTCGTCTCCATCAAGCAAAACGTCGTCGGCAGCGACGACGGCCACATCAACATCGATGACCACGGCCTCTTCACCGTCACCAACATGCCGCTCTTCTGGGTCATCGAGTTCGCCTACGATGTCAAGCAGGACCAGCTCGCCAATCTGCCGGACTCCATTGGCGATGCGCGCTTCGACATCACTGCAAAGATCCTGCCATCCGGCGCAGGCCCGCCGCCGCTGCATTCCGACGCCGACATGCAGGCCATGATCATTCTCCTGCTCCAGGACCGCTTCCACATGAAGGCCCGCATCGAGCCGCGCATCAAGCCCGTCTATGACCTCGTGGTCGCAAAGGGCGGCCCGAAGATCAAGCTCTCCCATGACGATCTGCACGCCAACGGCTGGAACATCAACGGCGCCGATACCAAGAAGGTCCTCACCTGCAAGGATGCCCGAATGTCCGACCTCGCCGACGCGCTCTCCGACGAGGCTGGCCGCAAAGTCATCGACAAGACCGGCCTCACCGGCCACGCCGACATCACCCTCAAATGGTCCGACGAAATCGCCATGCAGCAGGGCGGCTCCGACGTGATCTCCATCTTCACCGCGGTGGAGGACCAACTAGGCCTCAAACTCCAGCCCTCCAAAGGCCCGGTCGACACCCTCGTCGTCGACCACGCCGAGATGCCCACGGAGAACTAGCAAACTCGGCTAATCCTTCCCGTTTACAGCCACTTGGCAAAGAGATTTCTTCGTCAAGCCGCAAAAGACTGCACAATCCAGCTGTTGACAAAGCGATAAACCCTTTTCTTTTCACGAAAACAGGTTGGCCTGCTGATTGCTAAGTAGACGACAAAGCTTCTCTACTACTGTGTTTCGGAGACCATCATGAATCACGTCTGCAAGGTTCTCGGATTCGCGCTTCTCGCTCTTGGTTCCACTGGTGTCGCTCTTGCAGTTCCGGCTGCCGCACCGGAGATCGATCCCGGCACCGCGGGCTCCGCCATCGCACTCGTTTCAGGAATGCTGCTGCTGGCTCGCGCCCGCCGCAAATAAGTTTTCCCCCAATCGCCGAGCCTCACCATTTCACCGAGGAGATCACACATGAACAAGCTCTACGCAGTTATCGGAGCCGCTCTGCTCATCGCCGGTTCCACCGGCGTTGCCATGGCAACCGCCGTTCCCGAGATTGACCCCTCCACCGCCGGCTCCGCCATCGCACTGGTTTCGGGCATGCTGCTGCTGGCTCGCGCTCGCCGCAAGTAGTCCATTCCGCACCACAATTCCAACCACACCCGCCTTCCGTGCGGGTGTTGTTGTCTGTACGCTCTCCCTATGTCCGCGGGACCCACATTGCCGCTGCAAGACCGCGTTCGGTTTCAGTCCGCCGGCCTGTTTCCCCGCTTCCTCGTCCTTACCGCCGTTCTCATCGCGGAGATGCTCATCCTCTCCGTCTGGTTCGATAACGACGCCCTCATCGCGCGCGGCGGCCTCTGCGCTATCGTGGGCCATTGGGCCGCTTGGGCCGTCCGAGGCTCGGTCGGCTTCGCTGT
>DATNEM010000218.1:0-10643 GCA_035552995.1 Acidobacteriaceae bacterium
TCAAGGCCTGTGCTAAGGTTTACGGGCGTTCCACGCGCCGCGAAACGGAAGAGGCGTGTGAGCGCAGATTCCTGCACATTGAGCCACGCGCGTTCGAGCTTTGCCGGCGCTGCCATCGTCTTGAGAATCATATACTCGCGCGGCTCTGGCGACGCCGGAAGCGACGCGCGCCTTCTTTGCATCTATTGGGGTGCAGGAGACGCATGAAAGCTGTTCGAGTGTCATCCAGACAATGGAAGATCGCCGGGTTGGTTGTGGTCGCGATTGCGGGGGTTCTGATCGCAGGCCTCGCTCGCCGCGATGAAGTGGTGGGCGTGCTGACGGCACAAGCTGCGCGGGCGGATGTCGACAATCGCGTAACAACCAATGGCACCGTGATCCCGACCAGTGAGTTCCAGGCGCGCGCATTCTGGCCCGGCGTGATCCAGAAGGTTGACGTGGAACTCCGCGAAAAGGTGAAGCCCGGACAGCTGCTGGTGAGCATGGAAGATCCGCTCGCCTACTCGCGTGTGGCAACTGCGGTTGCCAACCTCGAGGCCGCGCGGGTGGACTACGAGGATGTGCACAAGGGCGGCTCACAGCAGGACCGTATTGCGCTCGCAGGCGATCTGAAGCAAGCGCAGCTGGCAATAGTTCAGGACACGAAGGCGCTGAACGCTCTGAAGGAATTGCAACGTAAAGGCGCTGCCTCGGACGCCGAGATCAATTCGGCGGAACAGAAGTTGGATTCCGCCAGCGCAAATTTAAATACACTCGAGGAGAAGAAGTCAGACCGATACAGCCCAAGCGACATTCGGAATTCCACAACGCACTTGCAAGAGATGCAGGCGGCTTTGGATGCGGCGAAAACTCAATTTAACAATGCGAACATTCACACGCCCATCGGTGGGACGGTTTACGCGATCCACGTAGTCAATTACGACTGGGTGCCGGTAGGGGCCGACCTGATCCGGGTAGCCGATCTGAAACATGTTGAGGTGAAGGCGTACTTCGACGAGCCGGAGATTGGCAAGCTTGCGGCGGGGCAGCCGGTTACGATCCGCTGGGACGGGCTCCCGGGGCGGGAGTGGCACGGGCACATCAAGCAGGCGCCGATTTCAGCAACGGCTCTGGGACCACGCAGTGTGGGGGAATGCATCATTACGGTGGACGACTCGAGGGAAGACCTGCTGCCCAATACCAACGTGATGGTGACCGCAACCATCGAGCAGCGCTCGGACGTGCTGACGGTACCGCGCGCCGCCTTGCAAACGAATGGGCCGACGAACTTTGTATATCGCGTGATCGATGGGCATTTGCGATGGACCGCGGTGCATGTGGGAATTGTGAACCTGCAACGCGCGGAGATTCGAGATGGGCTGACAGACCGCGATGTGGTTGCGGTAAACACGATTGACAACCGCGAGATGCACGATGGGATGCGCGTTCGGGTGCGATAAACGAAGTGCAGTGTAAGGCAGCGAACAAAAGAAACATCCTCCAACTGGAAGGGCACAGGGCAACAACCCGAAGGCGGCAGTTCGCCGTCGAAAGCGGGTAAGGGTAGAAGCAACTTGGGGCCAACAACAGCTACTTCTACAACCTCACCTCCCCGGTCTCTTCGTGATGTAAGTTTGCGCAGGCCAGACGCGGTCAAACGACCGCGAAGTTTCGTTTGGCTGGATGTGGTGGTTGCGATTCTCGCGGCAGGCGGCATCACCGCAAGCACGCTCTACTCTGTGCAATTCCGCGCGTCCGACTATGCTGCCTCCGATTTCAAGACCCTGTACGCATCCATCTGGTGTTTTGCGCACGGCATGAGCGCGTACAGTATTCCGAATCTGAAAGCAGTATTTATCGCGAACGGCGTCATTCAGCCGGCGCACTGGTACGGGCACGCTCCGGTGTATCCATGGACGACGCTGGCGCTGGGATCTCCCGCTGCGATGCTGGGTATGGTTGCGGCTTGCTATACAGCGGTCATTCTGAGCGGTGCGCTGATGGCCGCAGCGATCTTTCTGTTGATGCGCTATTCCGCACGGCGTTTCGGGCTGGGGCCTGCATGGCGAACGGCGATTGCAGCGCTGTGTGTCGCCGGGCCCCTGGTAGCCTTCGCGATGGGTATGGGCAACGTCTCGCTGCCCGCCTCAGCTCTGTGCTTTATTGCATTCGCGGGCCGCGGCGCAGGTGGCCTCCGATCGAAGAGTTTCAGGAGATGGATTCCGGCCATAGCGCTGGCGATTGCCTTTCTGCTGAAGCCCCATGTTGCAGTGTGGGTGGGGCTGGGCATGGCGCTTCTGCCGGAGCGTGCCGGTCGCGCGGTTGCCGCGAAGGCATTGGCTCTGGTGGTGGGCTTCACCGCAGTCGTCGCGGCGGCGATGGCCGCCACCGGCACCTTAATGATGCAGACGCATGCGTATCTGGCAATGCTGAAGGAAGAGACTGGCGCGGGCGCATCGATGAGTGCAGCCAGCCGCGAGGCGCTTCCGGTGGTATCGCAGATTACCTCGCTCGATTCCATCGTTGGATTCTGGGTCAACAGCGCCGCGGTGCGCGTCGGACTGACCTTCGCGTTGCTGGCGATTCTGGCGCTGGTGTTGTGGCGCATGACGCGGCGCGTGTACACGGAGCGCGGCGCCCTGCTGGCCGTTTGTGGGTGGTGCGCGCTGGGGACGTTGGCTACCTACCATCGCGCGCACGATGCAGTACTGCTGTTGCTGCTAACTCCGTGGGTTGTGAACCGTGTGCGCCGCGCGCCGTTGAAGTGGCATGCATGGGCGGCGACAGCGCTTTATTGCGCGATGTCGATATCGGCGGATTTTCCAACGGTGCAGCGTTGGGTGGCGGGGGCGTCCACACACTCGCTGACGGCGTTCGTGCTGCTGCGGCAGGCCGGCATCGCTGATCTTTTGCTGCTGGCAGTGGTTGGCATGGCGCTGCTGCAAGAGAATGCAGTTCGCACCGCCCGCCGGGCCAGTACGGCCGAGGCCGAAAGCGTGCGGGCTGCGGCCTGATCTGTTTCGCGCTGAAGTGGCAATCGCTCCCGGTTGCCAAGCTGCCCGTGGTTGTCGGACAATCCCGCGTGGCTTGTCCGACCAATTTGGGCGTTGCGAACTGCAAGCGCATGGGCTGGTGCGTCCTGGCGCAGAACAGCGGGCGAGCGGAAACAGAAGATCCGGGAGAGTTGATTTCGATGCGATCGCTGCGTGTGATGCTGTGCGCGTGTGTTGTGGTATGTGTGGGATTGAGTGCGAGAGCGCACGCGCAGGACCCGCTGCTGCAGAAGGCCGGCACGGTCTCGCCATCGAACGAGCCTGGGCTGTTGTTCTACCTCTCGGGGGACCATGGCTTCAATGCCGACTACGCAGCCGGAGGAGTGCCGCAGCCGAACTACGTCGCGGATCTGAAGATTCTGCCGGGCGGTGCGAAGGGCAGATACATCCAGTGCGGCGACAACCAGCTGCTCAGCTACTGGGCGCCGGGCAACATCTATGCGCAGCGCGGCACACTCGATTTCGACTGGCGTCCTCGTGAAGCGGTGGATGAGACGGAGTTCCCGGTATTTCGCGTGGGTTATGCGGACCACTCTAGCTGGGACATGGTGTGGCTGCGTATCGACTACAACGGGCATGGCTTTGACGCGTTTGTGACCGACCAGAGCCTGGGGCGCACACGCGTGTCCTACACCATGAAGCCTTTTCCGGCGCCGGACCAGTGGATTCATCTGACGTTGGCGTGGGATGAGACGCGTGGTATTCGCTTTTACGTGAATGGCAAATTTGTGGCGGAGTCGAAGGCCACGGGCCGCTTCGATGCGGCGCTGGACCAGTTCGGGCCGCATTCGCGCATCATCTCGCCGCAGGGCGTAGAGAGCACATACAGCTATGATCGCGGCGGCGATCTGGATGAGCTCCGCATTTACGACCGCATGTTGTCGGACGAGGATATCGCGCAACTGGCGCGACATGAGGTTCCGACGAAAATCCCGCCGATCGTGAGGGCCATGAACGCAACAATGAACGCAACAACGGGGGATGTTGCGGCAGTTGCGCCTGCAGGCGACAGCAAGATTCCTGTGCAGAGCTCGGAGCAGGAGTGGTGGTACCGATATGGGTGGAATCTTGAACCTCCGGCTGCGCTGCCCGCAGAGAAGACCATCGTGCGCAAGGTGGAGATTCACGATGCCTACGATCTGAAGCGCTGGTGGTGGAAGGGAACGGACGGCATTCGCGAAACGACGTGGCCGAGTGTCTACAATCGCTCGCGCCTGCCTGGGCGCTGGGACTATTTCCAACTGCCGGACTGGGACTGCTACGTGGATTCGGGCAAGTCGGTGACGTTTTGGATGCCGGATGAGACGTGGAACCACATTGAGATTGAGGGTGGCGCATGGGGCAAGGTCGATCTGATGACGCCGGGCAACGGCGATCCGAAGGCGGTTGCCGATCCCGACCAGGAAGACACGGAGCCGCTGCTGGCGAAGACATTGTTCGAGCGGCCGAAGGGACAGGAGCGCACGAGCAATCAGCTTGACGAGCCAGTGAAAGGCGAGAAGGTGCGCTTCACGAATGTGGAGCAGGAGTGGCCCATCGGCGAGTTTCAGGCGTACTATGTGCATCCCGGAGCAGAGCCCGCAGGGATTGCGAAGCTGAGTTACACGCTGAGTGCGCGAGGAGGGCGGGACAATCCCGCGATTGAGCCGCTGAAGGCTTTTATCGCTGGACGTTTTGCGGCGGATGAACGCGCGACGGTAGTGGCGGCGCCGGACGGCGGGGGCGGGTTTGGCGGAGGCGTGCGCGCGGGGCGCGGGGGGCGCAATCGTGATGCGACGCAGACGGAAGCCGTGGCAGCCAAGCCAGCGATGATGCCGATTGTGCATGTGCTGATTCCGTCGGATTTCCGTGCGGAGCAGGGCGGAGGACGCGGCACGGCATATACGTGGGAGAACATGCACGCGGGGCTGGATGGCATCGCGATCGACCTGCCGGCGCTGAATCTGAAGCCAACGCACGGCGGCCTGATCCCGATGAACATCCAGGTGATGGATCCGATCTGGCCGATGCGCACCATGATGGACCTCAGCTTTTCGGTGAAGCCGGGTGAGCCGCACACCCTGTGGCTGGACACGCGCGACCGCATTCTGCAGCCGGACAAGAGCCTCTACATCACGATCGCGTCGGCGAGTCCGGAGTTCGGGTCGGATGCGCTGGAAGGCGCGCAGGTGCGGCTGATCTTCAAGGACTACGACAAGGCGATGCCCGAACATGTCTCCGACCGGCTGACGCAGGTACGCGACAACTACGCGAATATGACCGAAGAGTCGGTGAACTCGCGCAAGCTGAATTTGTTCAACCGCTTCGATGCGGACATCAGCGATCTGCTGCGTGTGGACCCGACGAACCAACTCGCGCTCGATTACTGGCATGAGAAGAATCCGGGTCAGCCCGCGCCGCCGTTCAAGCTGCCGACCGCGCCGCCGGGAGTGCCGGAGTGGGCCTTCCTGCAGGTGACCGATTTGGGGATGCTTTCGGACCAATTGAATTGGTGGATCGATAACAGGCAAATCTCATATGGCGACTTCGGCGGCGGGATCGGCGATGACAGCGACTACCTGAACTGGTGGCCCGGCGCGGCGATGATGGGCATCAATCCCGACAAGCTGAAGCGCTCCCAGGAGCGCACGCTCGACGCTTCGTTCACAAATGACATGTGGGACCAGGGGCTTGCAAAGGGGCAGTACGACGAGCTGCACGCATATGAAGACGGCCTGAACATGCTGGGCGAGGCGGAGCAGATCGACTTCGGCAGCCCGAAAGAGCTGGAACGGGCGATGGTCACGGCCAAGCGGCTGGAATGGCTGACAGGCATCAACTCCGCCGGCCAGCGGCAGATCAAGTCGAACTATTACAGGGGCAGCAAGATGGCGACCGGCGGTGTTTGGGGATGGGCGAAGAACCGCTCGTACTTCGTCTATCATCCGGCGCTCCAACTGGTGCTCTTCAACGGCACGCCGGAGACGCGCAAGCTGGTGATTGAGACGGCGGACGGCTTCCTCGCGCACTATCATGCCGACGGCAACGGCAGGCCGTCGATGCACCTGACGGTGAACTTCAAATCCAATGAGGACATTCCGACCTCGAACGATGCGTGGTTTGTGCTATGGGCAGCGTATCGCTGGACGGGCGACAAGAAGTATCTTGCCCCGTTCGATGGCGCGCCGGCCCAGTCGCTGCGCCAGATCAACTCGGACGCACTGGACATGCTGAACGCGCGCGACACGTGGGGCAAGAATTTGATGGCATCCGCCACCGGGCCCGGCATACAAAATGACGCGGGAAATTCAAGCGAGACGGAGAACTTCCTGCGGTGGCAGTTGACCGGCGATACGAGCTACCTGAACAAGGTGTATGCCTCGCAAATTGAGACGGCGACGGACCGGTACTTTATTAACCGGCAGGGAAGCCTGTGGATCGATCGCATTTACTTCAACTCGGGCGAACTGCAACGCTCGCGGCTGGGCGGCGTGGCGCTGCTGCGCGGCTACGACTATCCCGGCAATGTGGTGAGCTGGCGTTTTGAAGCGCCGGCGAATGAGCGTAGTGTGGCAATCCTCGTGCCGGAGGGCACGCCGGACCACATCAAGATCGTCGCGTACAACATGGAGGATTCGCCTGTGACGGCGCAGATGACGGGCTGGGAGGTCGATCCGGGCAAGTGGGAGATTACGCAGGGTACGGCAGAGTCGACTACGGCGCCGATGCAAAATGGGCAGACGCGCACGGAAAACTTCGAGCGCTCGAGCAGTGTTCCGGTGACGTTCCCGCCGCATCAGACGACGGTGATCGAGATGAAGCTGAAGGAACCTGGAGTGCCGTACTGGTCGCGCCCCGATCTCGGCATCGGACACGATGACGTAAAGGTCGAGGGCAATCGCGTGCGCGTGACGGTACACAGCCTCGGCGCGGTGGATTCGCCTGCGGCAAGCGTCGTGCTCCGCGATGCAAATGGCAAGGTGCTGGCGACGGGGAAGGCCGCGGCGATGAAGCCGCCGATAGACCTGGTGCCGAAGAGTGAGGTGGTCACGCTGGCAATTCCGGCGGGCGCGGACGCGAAGGGCGGAAGCATTACCATCGAATCAGGCGGCAAACTGCCGGAGATTACGCAGATGAATAACCGCGTTCAGTTCTAAGCAGCGTAAGCGGGTGTCTCACCTAGATTTTGCTTCGGTGGGAGCTCGAGTTCCGTCGCGCCCGTATTCAGTCGAAGGAGTTGCACCAGCATGTCTTCCGATTCCATTGAGGTCTTCTCCGCGAATGACGAGACGATGACCACGCCCGAGCCTGGCCTGAAGCGCCAGGTGATGTCTCACAGCCCGAGCATGATGCTGGTGCGCCACACTATGACCAAGGGCTGGGTAGGCACGCGGCATAGCCATCCGCATGAGCAGATGGTCTACATCATCAGCGGGCATATACGATTTGAGTATCCCGGCGGGAGGTTTGAGGTAAAAGGCGGCGATTGTTTTCTCGTCCCCGGTGGAGTAGAGCATCAAGCCTCCGCGCTGGCCGACTGCGAGGTGCTGGATATTTTCACCCCCTATCGGGAGGATTACGCGCGCAAGTAGCGGGGTCGCGACACGATTTGATTATGCGGGCTAGTCCAACGATGGAACCGCCCGGAGGACTATCAATGAAAGACTTTTTCGACTGGGCCTTCGGGCTCGGGCTGATCGGCAACGCTGCGCTGTTTGTGCCGCAGGCGATCGCACTATGGCGCAAGAAGAGTGCCGAGGGCGCGTCGCTGATCACCTTCGCCGGCTTCAATGTGCTGCAGCTGGTCAGCGTGGTGCACGGAGTCTATTGGCACGACAAGGCGATGATCATTGGGATGGGGGCCAGCTTCATCACGTGTGGTGCGGTGACGGTGCTGACCGTGATCTATCGTATGCAGCGGCCGCAGGTCGCAGTTTGAGCCGAGTCTGGCGTTTGTAACGTCCCTCAAACCGTGAGTCACTTGCCTGAAAGGGCCATGCCGCGCGATTGTGGTCACGTGATGCGGCGACAAGAGCCTGTGCGGAATGCGGGGCGATCCAGATGAAGCGCCGAGAGTTCTGCGCGAGCGCGGGTGCGGCTGCTTTGGCTGCTGCCCACGGCTGGCCGCTGTTGGCGAAGGCCGGGTCCGCGTCGGCGTCCGGCGTTAGAGTCGCGGCCGATATTGCGGCGGTCGACCGGAAGCGCGTGATCGCGGATGCGAACCGGTATCTTGCTGCGCCTCCGGTGACGATTACGGCGACGCGCTCGGACCGGTCGCCGGGCGGGCCGCACGACTTTTTCTCTGAAGGCGACTACTGGTGGCCTGACCCGAAGAACCCGGGCGGTCCATACATCCGCCGTGACGGCGAATCCAACCCACAGAACTTCGTCGCGCACCGCGAGGCGATGGTCCGGATGAGCGTGATGGTACCGGCGCTGGCTGTTGCGTGGAAGCTGACGGGCGAGCGGCGCTATGCCGCCAAGGCACGCGAGCATGCTGCCGCATGGTTTGTGGATGCGGGGACGAAGATGAATCCGAACCTCCAGTACGCGCAGGCGATCCATGGCGTAACCACAGGGCGGGGTACAGGGATCATCGACACGATCCATCTGGTGGAGGTGACGCGCGCGTTGGAAGCGCTGCGCGATTCCAGCGTGTGGGGAGGCGGCGAATATGCGGCGATCCAGGACTGGTTTCGCGATTACGCGCAGTGGATGGAGACCTCGAAGAATGGTATCGAGGAGCGTGACGCGAAGAACAACCACGGCAGCTGCTGGGTGATGCAGGTGGCGCAGTTCGCAGCGTTCACTGGCGACGGCGATAGTATGCGCTTTTGTGCCGCGCGGTTTCGCGACAAGCTGGTCCCGGAGCAGGTCGCGGCGGATGGATCGCTGCCGCTGGAACTTGCGCGCACCAAGCCTTACAGCTACAGCCTCTTCAACATGGACATCCTGTCGACGATCTGCCAGATTCTCTCAACGCCTGCGCAGAGTTTGTGGTCCTTCAAGACCGCGGATGGCCGTGGCATGAAGAAGGTGATTGGTTATATGGCGCCGTTCATCGCGGACAAGAGCAAATGGCCAAAGCCACCGGATGTTGAATACTTCAACGATCTGCCCGTGCGGCAGCCGTCGCTGCTCTTCGGCGGGGTTGCGTATGGCGAAGCCAGTTGGATTGCGTTGTGGAAGAAGCTGAACCCCGAACCCACAGTGCCGGAGATCGTGCGCAACTTTCCCATTCGCCAGCCGGTGTTGTGGGTTTCATGAATCTGGAGAACAGAATGCAGAAGCGCAGTATTGCCACGGTTGCAGCAATTGCAGTTTCACTCAGCGCGGTTTCTCTTGCACAGCAACGAAGCTCGACAGCGCTGCGATCGCCATGGGATGGTCATTCGGTCACGCTGACCGACGCCCCGTACGCATGTCCTGCGCCGTCGCATCTCTCACCCGATCTCACCACGGACGGCTTCTACGCCGACAGCAAAGGCTCCATCGTCGATCCCGTGAAGATGAAGGCCTACAACGAGAGCGCAGGGCCGTACAAGGAACTCGGCAACGTTACGGTTGCGGCCGCAGATGCGTATCGCACAACCGGCAGCCGAGCCGCCGCGCAATGCGTGCGGCAATTACTGAATACAGCGGCAAAGGATCGCGTCTTCACCGGCAAGATGTCCTCCACGCAGGCGTACTTCGTGCAGGGATGGACCATCGGCGGCCTTGCGATTGCCTATCTCAAGGTGCGTGACAGCGGCGTGATCTCTGCTGCCGAAGCAGCGGCTGACGTTGCATGGATGAAGCAGGTCGCGCAGCAGACGCTGGACTTTTATGACGGCAAGACGAAGTTCACGGGCGGGTGGCAGAACAACAATCATCGCTACTGGGCCGGCGTGGAGATCGCCGCGGTCGGCGTGGCGGCGAATGACCGCTCGATGCTGGACTGGGCGATCGCTGCGTATCGCACGGGTATCGCGCTGATTCAGCCGGACGGGACTTCTCCCGAGGAACTGCGTCGTGGCCAGCGCGCGCTGCACTACCATCTTTACGCCGCTGCGCCTTTGGTCTTCATCGCGGAGTTCGCAGAGGACAACGGCATCGACCTGTATGCCGAGCGTGACCACGCGTTAGCGAAGCTGATCAAGCGTTCAACCGACGGCCTGCTCGATAGCAGTTACTTCCAGCAGAAGACCGGCATCAAGCAGGACCTGCCCAACGGGCCGCCTTCCGCAGAGGCGATCGGCTGGGCGGTTCCATACGTCAAGCGCTTTCCCGATCCCACTATTTCCGCGCTGATCGCCAAAGCGACCTCTTTGAGCTATATGTATCTTGGCGGGCTGCCGCCCGGCTAGATCGTTCTACATATTCGTTTCGAGTTTGTAGAAACGCGCGGCGTTTTCTCCGAAAAGCTTCCGTTCACTCTCCGCAGTCAGTTGCGGCGCCAGAATCTGCTGAAGCGCTCCGATCACCTGGTCGTAGCTGCCGGCGAGCAGGCAGACCGGCCAATCGCTGCCGAACATCAGGCGATCGAAGCCGAAGCATTCCACCACATGCTCGACGTAAGGACGCAGATCGTTGACCGTCCATGTCCTGTGGTCGGCTTCGGTGACCATCCCGGAGAGCTTGCAATAGACGTTG
>DATNEM010000219.1:0-5706 GCA_035552995.1 Acidobacteriaceae bacterium
ACTGTCCTCGCTGACTGAAAATATGGCGGCGTTCGCGCGGCAGTTGACCGGCGACAGTCAATTCCGCTGGCTGGGGCCGGAGAAGGGCGTGATCCATCTTGCCGCGGGCGCGCTCATCAATGCGGTGTGGGACCTCTACGCGCGCGCGGAACACAAGCCCCTTTGGAAGCTGCTCTGCGATCTGGACACCGAACAGCTTCTCTCCGCCGTCGAGTTTCAATACATCGATGACGCGCTCCGCCCCGAGGAGGCGCGCGAGATTCTCGATGTTGGCCGCGCGACGCGAGACGAGCGGATCGCGCAACTGGAGCGCGACGGCTATCCGGCGTACACCACTTCGGTTGGCTGGTTTGGATTCAGCGATGAGAAGATCCGCGCGTTGAGCCGCAAGGCGCTCGCTGAAGGCTGGACGCATTTCAAGCTCAAGGTCGGCGGCGACCCCGCGAGCGACCTTCGCCGCGGGCGAATTGTGCGTGAAGAGATCGGCTGGACCAACAAGCTCATGA
Source organism: Acidobacteriaceae bacterium (assembly GCA_035552995.1). Taxonomy (GTDB): domain Bacteria; phylum Acidobacteriota; class Terriglobia; order Terriglobales; family Acidobacteriaceae; genus Edaphobacter. The sequence continues at coordinate 507 of DATNEM010000219.1, forward strand.
TGGATGCCAACCAGAAGTGGGGTGTCGATGAGGCGATGGCGCGCACGGGGGCGCTGGCTGAACTCGATCCGTGGTGGATGGAAGAGCCCACCAGCCCCGACGACATCCTTGGACACGCACGCATTCGCGCGGCGGTGAAGCCAGTGCGCATCGCCACCGGCGAGCATTGCCACAACCGCATCATGTTCAAGCAGCTAATGCAGGCGGGCGCGATCGATGTCTGCCAGATCGACAGTTGCCGGGTGGCGGGCGTGAATGAGAATCTTGCGATCCTGCTGATGGCGGCGAAGTTCGGCGTACCGGTCTGCCCGCACGCTGGCGGCGTGGGCCTATGTGAATACGTGCAGCATCTCGCGATGTTCGACTACATCGCCGTGTCGCGCACGATGGAGAACCGCGTGATCGAGTTCGTCGACCACCTGCATGAGCATTTTGTCGAGCCAGTGCGGATTCGCAAAGGGCGGTATTTATTGCCAGAAGCGCCGGGCTACAGCATCGAGATCTTTCCGGCATCGCTCGATCGCTATCGCTTTCCCGGCGGAGAAGCCTGGAAGGAAAAAGAGATTGCGGTTGCGGCGGCGCGATAGCCAGTTGACGGCAGCAAGACGCGGACCCTGCTCAGGGCTAAACCGTCCCTCAGGATTTTTTTGCCAATTTGAAAAGGCCTTCGCAGTTTCTCGCCGGCAAGACATATTTCTGTCGATTTCCTGGAACGGCGAGGTTGCGACTCGTGCAGTAGGCGCGACGCAGGCCTCCCGGCGCAATGCCGGGACTTAGTTCTTGAAAACATTCGTGAAGCGGTCCTAACCGAGATACTGCTCGTCGCTGACGTGTTCCATCCAGTCGACGGCTTTGCCGTCGAGCCGTTCGTGGATCGCGATGTGTGTCATGGCCGTGGTGGGGGCCGCGCCATGCCAGTGCTTTTCGCCAGGCGCAATCCAGATGACGTCGCCGGGGCGAATCTCCTCGACTGGGCCGCCCCAACGCTGTGCGCGTCCGCAGCCGGCAGTCACGATGAGCGTCTGTCCGAGCGGATGCGTGTGCCATGCAGTGCGTGCGCCAGGTTCAAAGGTTACGCTCACGCCCTGCACCCGTGCGGGGGCTGGCGCCTGAAAGAGAGGGTCGATGCGAACGGCGCCTGTGAACCAGTCTGCAGGCCCTTTGTTGGAAGGCTGTGTGCCTGACCTCGCGATCTCCATCGTTGTCGTGCGCCTCCTCAATCATTCTCTCGCACGTTCGACGCGAGCAAGCCTATCTTCGGAAAGTGTAGCGAATTCCGCCTTGCACCAGGCGCGGCGCAGCCAGCGTTAGAAGAGGCGTGCGGCCCGCGTCGATCGCGCGATTCAGCAGATTTTGCGCGCCGGCGAAGAGGGCAACACCGTGACCGAGGTTGCGATCGGCCGATACATCGAAGCGCGCATACGGATGCAGGATGAACTGGTTCGAGGAGTCATCGAAGGCCTGGCCCGTGTAGCTCGCGATGGCGTGCAGGTTCGCGATGCGTGCCGCTGAGTAATCCAGGGTTGCCGTCACGGCCTGGCGCGGAACTTCGGGAGTCCAGTTGCCGACCAGATTGGTTTGTGCGGCCGAGTTGGAATTGAATGCGGTTACGGTTGCAAACGCGAGCTGGTATGCGATGGAAGCGCGGATGGGACCGGAAGGACGCAACTCCGCCTCCAGAGAGAGTCCGCGGCTGCGGATCTGGCCGAGATTCTGACGCTGCAGTGTGGTCTGTGTCAGCGCCACGGCGGAGATTGGCCGGTTGACCTCGGTCCAGAAGTAGGAGGCGCGTACGGAGAGACTATTGGCCGCGGAGAAGTTACCGCCGAACTCGAACCCTGTCGCCCGCTCCGCCAGAAGGGAGTTGTTGGCAAGCGTGGTCTGCGAACCTACCTGGCTGGTGCGGTAGAGCTCATTGAGCGTTGGGCCGCGAAACGCGCGAAAGGCGTTTGCAGTGAGCGCTGCGTGTGGGCCGAGCGTCCGCATCACGCCAACATGCGGGCTCGCCATCAGCTCATCGATCTCCGGCAGCGGAGTGACCGTAGCTTTGTTCGATGCAACCTGGCGCGCGGCGAAGGTACGGAAGCTGTCCGCACGGATGGATGCCGAAACCGTCCATTGCTTCGCCTGCCACAACGCGTCCGCGAAGCCGCCGAGTTCGCGCTGGTGTGCGCTGGTGCTTGTGGTGATGCGGCTGGCAGGAGAGGTTTCATTGTCGGTGCCGCGGATGTCGCGAAGGTCAAGCCCCAGGGCACCCACTGCATTTGGGCTGAAGGTCCGCTCCGATTGCACTGCAAAGCCAAACTCATCGGAGGGAACGCGTTGCAGCTTCGTCAATGTTTCGGAATTGCGGTTAGCAGCAACTGACGTGAAGCTCTGCCGATAGCCCTCGCGCGAGCCGAAGACCCGCAGCAGGGACTGGGTGTGCTGCGTATGCAGGTCGCCGCCTCCCTGGTATCTCCACAGCCGCGCGGCATTGGTTTGGAGCGGCGTGCCATTGCTGCGCAGTTCGTTCAGCACATTGCCGCGAAGGAATGCGGTCACGGCGTCCGCCGGGCTTGTCGCGCGCAACTCCATACGCCCGCTCTCACCCTTGACGTTCGCGGGGACGTCCACCGTTCCGCGCAACGCAGGCGCGATCGGAATATATCCGCCGGTGGAAAAGCCGCTGATGGCGGCAAGAGCTCCCAGGTTGTGGCGCGAGCCGGAGAGCAGCGCATCTTCGTTCGCGGAGTTCTCCGTAGCGCCGCTGGCGTCCGCACGAAACTCCAGGTTCGAGGTGGAACTCCGTTCCGGCGTCTCCGGCGCTACATCGATGACGCCGCCAATGGCCGACGAGCCGAAGAGATCGGATGCGCCTCCGCGCAGCACACTCACGCGCTGAATCGCGAGCGCCGGAATTTCATTCCAGTGAATCCAGCCGCCAAAGGGATCGTTCTGCGGCACCTGATCGCTGACCACCAACGTTCGGCTGGCGGCGGTCGACCCAAGGCCACGCAGGCTCACGCCCTCGGTCGTCGGATTCGCGGTCCACGAACTGGTCCGCCGGAAGAGCGTGAAGCCCGCAACCTGGTGCAGCCGGTCGTCGAGTGTCAGGCCGGGGGCCTCATCCATCTGTTCAGGCGTCAACGTCACTACGCTGGTTGTGGCGTCGGCGATGTCGAGTCCGCGGTCCGCCACCACCGTGACATTCTGCGTGACGGGCGCTACCGGGCGCGGCGGACCGGGCTGCTGCGCATCGCTGCGTCCCGCGACAATGCAGAGCAGCAGCGAGAGCCATCTCCATAGGCCGCTGCCGACTGGGTCTTTATCTCTCATGGGCAATAAGTCTCTCTTGCAGACTATCGCGTTCGCACGTCCGTGAACGAATCAGCAGATGACAATTTGCGAGCGACTTGCGCAGGATTGCTCCTGGTTAGAGCGAGGCATATAAATGGACGAATGAAACCAGCGTCTGGCCGCGCGAGGTCAGAGAAAATATGACACCGAAAGGAAATCCCAGGATGCAGCGACGCAAGGAAAGTATGACCATGACAACATGGCTGCGCATTGTCGTCACAGTGGCCACATGCATGGTTATTGTCACGGGTATTCGTCCTTCTGGGAAAATGGCCGCTGCGCAGTCGGCGCCTGCGGTGACAAGCGTTCTGCAAACCATCGCGACCGACGGTCCCGCCGCGCACCCCGTCTCTGTCTATGAAGCCACTGGCTATTTTGAAGCCCCCAATTGGACCCGCGACGGGAAGAGCCTGATCTTTGACCAGGCCGGAAGGATAATGGAGATTCCGGCCGCAGGCGGACAGCCTGTCGCCATCAACGTGGGCGCCGCGTCGCGATGCAATGGCAGCCATGGCCTCTCGCCTGACGGCAAGCAGCTTGCGATTACTTGCAACATGCAGGGGCTCAAGGGTGCGCATGTCTTCCTGGTACCGCTCGGCGGCGGAGAGCCGAAGCTGCTGACTCATACCGACGGCTCCTACTGGCACAGCTGGTCGCCCGATGGCAAGACGATTCTGTTTGTCCATCCAGAGAATGGGTCGCTCAATATCTTTTCTGTCGCGGTCGATGGGTCAGACGAGCATGCCATCACCACAGGGAGCGGGGCGAGCGACGATCCTGACTTCTCGCCGGACGGCAAGTACATCTACTTTTGCTCCGACCGCACAGGGACCTCGCAGATCTGGCGTATGAAACCCGATGGCAGCTCACCGGAGCAGATTACTTCCGACGAACGCGTCAACTGGACACCCCATGTCTCGCCTGACGGACAGCAGATGGTGTACATCAGCTATGAGAAAGGAACAACCGGCCACCCGGCGAACCGGCCTGTGGTGCTGCGGCTGATGAATATGAAGGACCGAAGTATTCGCGATCTTGTTTCGCTCACAGGCGGCTCCGGGACAATGAACGTTCCTTCGTGGGCTCCCGACAGCAAACACCTCGCCTTTGTCGGCTACCGGTTAGTGGAGCAACAGTCGTCAGACTCCCTGGCGAAGCATCCGGTGCAATAAGATATCTGCCCGACGCAATGTTCCCGCGCAATGTGCGACGCCGCAAGCTCGAGAACCAGCACGCGGGTAAATTCGCACCCAGTACTTCCGCGGAGCAAGCGGTTTCAGCATTCCGCGCATCAAGATAGAGTGACGCGCGATGAATCTTCCGCTCAAGCCGCTAGTCCTGCCCATGCTCGCCAAACGCGTGGAGGCGATCCCGGAGCGCGGCTCGTGGATATTCGAGCCGAAGTGGGACGGATTTCGGAGCATTGTTTTTCGCGATGGCGACGAGCTACTAATCCAGAGCCGTGATGGGAAACCTCTCAACCGCTATTTTCCAGATCTGATCGAGCCGTTGCTCAAACAGCTTCCTGAGCGCTGCGTGCTGGACGGCGAGATCGTTATCGTCACGCGGCATGGGCTGGATTTCGACGCACTCCAGTTGCGTATCCATCCTGCGGCATCGCGCGTGAAGCTTCTGGCGGAACAGACACCCGCGTCCATCGTCTTCTTCGACCTTCTTTGCGAAGGCGACAAAGATTTCACGAAGAAAACATTCGCGGAGCGCCGCGCCTTACTCGAAAAGATGTTGCGCAAAGCGAAACCGCCGCTCCACATCACTCCTTCAACCAGCGATCGCAATACGGCCGCGGACTGGTTCAGCCGCTTTGAAGGCGCGGGCCTGGATGGCGTGATGGCCAAGGCCG
>DATNEM010000220.1:0-7680 GCA_035552995.1 Acidobacteriaceae bacterium
GAGATCTCGCCGCTGGGGCTGGTACCGCGCTATCGGGCATTCCGGGTTACGGGCATCTTCAACTCCGGGTTCTATCAGTACGACTCCGCCTATGGATTCGTCCGGCTCAGCGATGCGCAGCGACTGTTCTCGGAGCCGGACCTGATCTCGGTGATCTGGTTCAAGGTGGACGACATGAACCGCGCGGACGCAATCGGGCGCGAGATCGAGCAGGCCGCCGGGCCGGGCTTCCAGACCACGAACTGGATGGAGCAGAACCGTGAGCTGTTCCGTGCGCTGCACCTGGAGCAGATCGTGACCTTCATCATCCTCGCGCTGATCGTGTGTGTGGCCGCGCTGAACATCCTGATCGCGCTGACCATGATGGTGATGGAGAAGACCAAGGACATCGCAGTGCTGATGAGCTTCGGGGTGCGCGTGGACCAGGTGCGACGGATCTTCCTGATGCAGGGCTTGCTGATCTCAATGATCGGGACGGCGCTGGGGCTGGTCTTGGGCTACGCGCTGAGCTGGTTGGGCGGCCACTACCGCTTCATCCATCTCGATGCCAGCGTGTACTCGATCGACTACCTGCCGTTCGCGCCGCGGGCAATCTATGCGCTGATCGTGGGTGCGGTTTCGATTGGGGTGAGCCTGCTGGCGACGGTGTATCCAAGCTCGAGCGCGGCGAAGGTGCTGCCGGCCGAGGCCCTGCGCTATGAGTAACGCGAAGCGGAGTACGTGATGGCTAAACAGTTGGAATATTGGAAACTGGCTCCTGATGGAATTGAACGGCTGCGCGAGGTTGGGCGGGCGATCGCAACCGCATCGAGCCTGGAGCCGGTGCTGCTGGAACTGGTACGTGTGCTTGTCTCGCGCAGGAACGGCTGCGCAAAGTGCACGCGGGTCCATGAGGCGGAGTTACGCAAGTTGCATGAGCCTGCGGAGCGGATGGATCGCGTGGTGGAGTGGAGAACGTCGAATGCGTACACCGAGCGAGAGCGCGCGGCACTGGCGTGGGCGGAGGCGGTGACGGATATTCAGGATGCCGGTTTGCGGGAGGCGGCGAAGACCGCGGTGCGGGAGCACTTCAGCGATGCGGAAATTGCAAATCTGACGCTGGCGATTGCTGCGATCAATGCGTGGAACCGCATGGAGATTGGGATGAATATCTTTGGCTAGTCGATAGTGGCCCGTCCTGCTGATCGTTGATTAAATTTGAGAAGAAGGGCTCCGGATGCTGCCTTCATTTTGGAGCCGAGGCCCCCCCCGCATGTGTTCTAAATCGGTGCCTGTCGGTGTTCATCGGTGTTAAGCCTTTGTCTTTCGCATGAAATCGGGGTGCTATCCGAGCAGCGTTTCCGCGCAGATAGAATAGCCGCATGACATTGCTTCATGTTGTGTTGCTCGCCATTGTGCAGGGGCTTGCCGAGCTGCTGCCTGTCTCCAGTTCCGCGCACGTTGTTGTCGCAGAAAAACTGATGGGGCTCGATCCTTCCGCCCCCGCCATGACATTGCTGCTCGTCATGCTGCATACCGGCACCATGTTCGCCGTCATCGTGTACTTCTGGCGACAGTGGGCGCAGACCTACTTCTCGTCCGCCGATGCATTCAAGCGTTTTCTTGTCCGGCTTATCTGGGCGAGCGCAATCACTCTAGCCCTGGGCTATGCGCTTATGAAGTTGATCGAGCACACGCTCTTTCGCGGCGCACCGAAGGCCCAGATCGAAGACCTCTTCGGCCGGCTCGATCTGGTTGCGCCCGCGCTCGCCGCTGCCGGCATCCTGATCCTCATCGCAGGCCTCCGGCGCACGCGCGCGGAAGATACGGCCGACCGCGCACCATCCAGTCTCACCGGCAGCATCACGCGCCGCTCTTCCGGCAACGTCACCATGGCTCAGGCCGGATGGATGGGCCTGCTGCAGGGCCTGGCGCTTCCCTTTCGCGGATTCTCGCGTTCCGGTGTCACCATCTCCATCGGCATGCTCACCGGCGCGGCGCGCGAACGGGCCGAACGCTTCAGCTTCGCCATGGCGGTCGCGATTACGCCTCTGGCCATCGGCCGCGAGGCGCTGCGCGTTCTGCACGCAAAGAAAGATGCGGCCGCCATGGGCATGCCGCTCGATCTTCATGCGACTGCGATGATGAGCCTGCTGGGAATGGTCTGCGCGTTCCTCGCCGGTCTCGTCGCTCTCAAATGGCTCTCCAGCTGGCTGGAGAACGGCCGCTGGTATCTCTTCGGCATCTACTGCCTGGCCGCCAGCGCAACAGTCTTCTGGCTGCACACGCGCGGCTATTAGCCTCGCTTCGCCCACAAAAATGCGGCCCAGTCTCGCAGGAGATCGGGCCGCCAAAATATGTTGCAGCTCCGTTATGCCTTCAAAAAGCGCCGGCGGAGAAGCGCCAGTCCCGGCAGGCCGCTGGTCAGAAGCAGAAGCGACGACGGCTCTGGAGTTGAAGCGGGCGTAAGATCTGTCGCCGTGAATCCCAGGCTCTCGACGCCGGTCAACTGGATCGCGATGTCGTTTGTATCGTGGAAGTATCCACCTAGAAGGACCGACGTGACATTGCTTGTCACCGGAACGTTCAAGTCCGCATCCAGGTTGTAGCCCACGGGCGTCACCATGGAGAGTCCGAGGCCGTTCTGCGGCGAGGCGGGGGCGTCGTAGAAGCCTACGCTCTGCTGTCCGGCAATTCCGTTCACTAGCAGCGTCACATTGGTCAACATGAATGTCTGGCCTGCGGACAGGAAGGCATTGACGCCGTCATAGCTGTAGATTCCGTTGCCGTGATCGTTGATCGCGGAGGTATCCTCATTGAACGTCAGAGTGAACAGGGCGTTGGTATACAACGTGCCATTCACCGTGCCATCCGCCATTCCACTGAACACATACTCAAAATTGTCCGCATATGCGGACCGAGCAGGCGAAAACATAAGCGCCGCAACTGCCAGCGCTGCCGCCAGAAACGTCTTTCCCGAAAAACCTTTGGATAGCTTCATGGCCCAGGATCCCCTTTCGTGCAGCATGGTACTTCCGCTGCGTCCGAATACCGTGAGAATGCCATTGGGTGAGTGGGATTTCTACAGCAAAATCGCGCGGATTACCAAGGAAGCGGACAACACAATTACTGCACACACAGTTAACTCCCATGCGCCCCGGCACAACTCCGATTGACAAATAAGGACTTAGCGGGCACCGCAAAACGCCGCCACAGCGGTTACGAATTGCTCCCCGTCTGCATGAAGTCGGGGCTCACTGGGTTCTCGTAGACCGAATAGTCGCGCGTCATGACCGTCAGGCCGTTCTCTGAGACGAAATAGTTCTTCTTATCCTCGTTCATGTCGTAACCAATCACCGTTCCATCCGGAATATGCACATCGCGGTCAATGATCGCGTGACGGATGCGGCAGTGTCGGCCGATATTGACGTGCGCAAAGATGATCGACGAGTCCACATCCGCGTACGAGTTCACGCGCACGTCCTGCGACAGCACCGAATTGCGCACCACCGAACCCGAGATGATCGACCCGGCGCACACTACAGAATTGATCGCCATGCCTGTGCGGCCCGGCTCGCCAAAAACGAACTTCGCCGGCGGATACTGATAAGGCCGCGTGCGCATCGGCCAGGTCTTGTCATACAGGTTGAAGATCGGCGAGATCCCCGCGACGTCCATGTTCGCTTCGTAGTACGCCTCCAGCGTTCCTACGTCGCGCCAGTACAGTGCGCGCTGCTTGTTTTCATCCACGAAATTGAACGCCTGCATTTTGTAACGGCCCAGCAGCTTGGGCAGGATGTCATGCCCGAAGTCGTGCGACGAGTCCGGGTCTTCGGCGTCGCGCATTAGCTCCGGCAGCAGAATGTCCGTATTGAACAGGTAGATGCCCATTGAAGCATCGACCATCTCCGGATTGAATGGCGAACGGATGTCCGTCGACTTGGGCTTCTCGACGAAACCGGTGACCTCGCCAGAGCGCGCGACCTCGACGACGCCAAAGCGCGAGACCTCATCGGGGCTGATGGGCAGCGTCGCCAGCGTCACCTCCGCGCCAGAGTCGCGATGCTGCGCCAGCATCCGCCCGTAGTTCATCTTGTAGATGTGATCGCCCGAGAGGATCAGCACATGCCGGGGCTCTTCAGACCCGATCGAATAAATGTTCTGATACACGGCATCCGCCGTGCCCTGGTACCAGCTCTTCGACACGCGCTGCATCGGCGGCAGTATCTCGATGAACTCGCCCAACTCGCTGGCCACCACGGGTCCCCAGCCCTCGCGGATATGGCGGTTCAGCGAGAGCGCCTTGTACTGCGTCAGGATGTACACGTGGCGCAGGTCCGAGTTGATGCAGTTCGAGAGGGTGATGTCGATGATGCGGTACTGCCCGGCAAACGGCACCGCCGGCTTGGCGCGGTCGCGTGTGAGCGGGAACAGCCTCTCTCCGGCGCCGCCTGCCAGAAGCACACCCAGCGTGTCTCTCATCGTTCTCTACCTCAAATCCAATCGCATTACGAATGTGCGACTCAGCATACGACACTGTGATGCGGCCCGGCCAGTTTCCCGATTGCCGACGCCGTCGGCGCTGGGGAATCGAGAGTCTACCACGCACCTATTGCGCAAAGAACATGCGGCGATCACCGGCCCGCCGTGCGATTAACGAAAACGCCCGGCGCGTATGCCGGGCGCTCGATTGCAGATGTTGGAAACCTCAACCTTCCGCCGCAGAATCTCCCTGCGTCTCCGCCGGCGGAGAGAGGTCCAACTGCTGCGGCGCTTCATCTCCCACTGTAATGCGCAACGACTTCAGAAAGTTAAGATCGTTCGACGTGAACGCGCCATGCGCAGGCGCGTCGCCTTCGCCGGATTGCTCCTCGCGCTCCACCTGATTCAGCCCGATCGTCGCCTCCAGCATCAGCATCACATCGAAGCCCTGGTCGCGGATATTCTTCACCACTCCCGCAATATGCTCCGACTCTGAAACCGATTCGTGGATCGCCTCGCCCAGTTTCTGGATCAACTGCTTGACTCGCTGGTTCAATGCCACCTCCGGGCTGCCCTATTAGATCAGATGCTACGTGCGGCTGATCCGCATCGGGTATTCCCGGCCCTAACGTTACGGCAAGGAACGGCATTGCGGGGCGCTGCTGTTGCGATAGCATAACGCCACGCTGCGGCCAGCCGCAATGCCCTTCCTCTGTGTCGCAGACTTCGCGCTTTCTTTTGCGCGAATATCAGACGCCACCTCTCCTGTGCGACGTCTGCGTCCGCAGCTATACGGTGGTATGGTGATCGGCCCACGCCTCCTCCAGCGTATGCGCCAGTTCCTCTACATCGGGCGTACGCCGCCCGTTCCACACCAGAAATCCCACCGCTGCCGCACAGATTCCAGCAATCGCAAACAAAAACCGGTTCATCGTTCACTCCCCGTTTCCCGTCCTTTTAGGGAAAGCTGAGTAGCGTTGGATGCAACGAAAGCCTGTTCAGTCTGCTTCGTGACATTTCGCCACACCTGCGATGTTCTAAACTTGCCTCATGGACGCAGTGCGCTTTGGACGAGCGCTCGGATTGGGTGCGCGACAGGCGGCAAAGACCGTCATCAGCGCCGTCGACGCTGCCCGCGCCGAAAACCCATCCGGGCCAACACCGGCGGCACGTCCCGCATCAGCATCTTCAGCCAACAGAGCTTCATCCACGGCTGGTTCTTCAGTTCCACGGACGTCTTCGGCTGTTGTCGGGCCTCCCGCAGCGATGCCGAACCTGCAGCGGCGCGCTACCGATCCTGCTCCGAACGCAAATCGAGCGGCGAAATCGGTCGCGCGGGCCGCAAGCGGCGGCGCAGCTCGGGTCCGCGGCGTGAAGGAGGGCTTCACCCGTTTCCGCAACTCTACCGTCGAACCCGTCGTCCGTCTCTCCGGCGTGCTCTGGCTGGAGGTCACCGGCGTCTTCTTCGGCATCTTCGCGCTTTCGACAGGGGTCGCCATCTGGCGCCTGCGCGTTGAGTGGCGTGCCGCACTCGCGCATCCCGCGACGCACCCCAGCCTGCTGGTAGCCGTCGCCGTCTTCGCCCTCTTCGCCTACTTCTGCATCAGCAGCTTCGTCCGCGCCCGCCGCCGCGAACGCCGACGCGGTTAGTTAGGTGTCCTGCTCCGCCAGACATTTGGGCTTCTTCGGCCATGAACCACCGCGAGAACGACAACCTCTCCTTCACCGGTGGAGTAGTAAACGCAGTACGGAAATCTCGACATAAGGGCTCGCCGTGCGGACTTAGCAACCACAGGAAAGCTCATAGGTCGATCTTCGATAGCATCAAGGAGATAGTCGAGCTGTAGCAGAAACTCGTCGCCCAATCCGACGCGATTGGAGTCGTACCACAGCTTCGTCTCGCGAATGTCTTCAATTGCCGCAGGTAAAACTCTCAGCGGCAGCTTCATCGACCGGAACGAACTCGCTGCATCATCTCTTCCCGGCTCACCGTTGTCTCGGGATTGCGATCGAGTTGAGCCAGCCGCTCTTCCAGAATCTCCCGATGGCCATCCGGAAGAGGCAGGGAATTCGGTTCAAGCGTGTCCCACACATCGCCAATCAACCGCAGCCGATCGTCCGTGGAAAGCTCTTCGATCTCTGTCCGCGTGGGGTAGTGCATTGTCCCAGCATACTCCGACGCGTGTCGCACAGTCACCTTCTTCCGCCGGTGTTAAAGTCGAATCATGGCTACTGAAACCGCCGCCGCTCCTGCCCTGCGCAAGACTGCGCTCAACGCCACCCATCGCGCGCAAAAGGCGAAGATGGTCGACTTCGGCGGTTGGGACATGCCCGTCGAATACTCCGGGCTCATCGCCGAGCACATGGCGGTGCGCACGGGCGTCGGCCTCTTCGACGTCTCGCACATGGGCGACATCCAGTTCCGCGGTCCTAACTCGCTGGCTGCCGTACAGCGCCTCTGCATGAACGACGCCTCAAGACTCGCCGTCGGCCAGGCCCAGTACTCGGCGATGCTCTATCCGGACGGCGGCTTCGTCGATGATGTGGTCACCCACAAACTCAGCGAGAACGACTATCTGCTCGTCATCAACGCCGGCACGCGCGAGAAGGACCTGCGCTGGGTGCGGCAGACCGTCGGCCACATGCCCGGCACCCACATCGCGGATTACTCCGACTACTACACACAGCTAGCCATCCAGGGCCCGCTCGCGCAGGCCACGCTGCAGAAGCTGACGGACACGGACCTCTCCGCCATCAAGAACTACTGGTTCACCTGGGGCCGCCTTAAGCTCTCCGACGGCAGCACCATCCACAACGTCATGATCGCGCGCACCGGCTACACCGGCGAGGACGGCTTCGAGATCTACATCCCCTCCGACGAGCCGACCAGCGCCAGGGTCTGGGGCGAGGTGCTTAGCGCCGGAGTTGAGTTCGGCATCCTGCCCTGCGGCCTCGGCGCGCGCAATACACTGAGGCTCGAATCCGCCATGGCTCTCTACGGCCACGACATCTCCGAGACCATCAATGTGCTTGAAGCCGGCCTCGGCCGCTACGCCAAACTCACACGCGACGAATCGGCGCCGGGTTCCGACTTCGTCGGCCGCGAGGCGCTGCTGCAGATCGAACGCTCCGGCGGAGCCAAACGCAAACTCGTCGGCCTCGAAATGATCGAGCGCGGCATCGCCCGCGATGGCTATCCCGTGGCCACCGTCTCCGGCG
>DATNEM010000221.1:0-4824 GCA_035552995.1 Acidobacteriaceae bacterium
GCCGCGATCCTGATGGTCGTCTGCCAGGGCATGGGCGAGTGGCACGAGATTCCCGAGATCCTCAAGCTGACAAAGCTCGAGATCGGCGTCTGGCTGACTACGCTGCTGCTCACCGTCTTCGCGGACCTGACCACCGCAGTCGAAGCGGGCATGGTGCTCGCAGTGCTGATCTTCATCCGCAAGGTCACTGCCACAACTACCGTCACGCGCGTCACGGATGAGGACCTCGCGGAAGGCCGCCTGCATGTGCTGCAGGACAAGCACATCCCGGACTACGTCGCTGTCTTCCGCATCCACGGGCCGTTCCTCTTCGGCAGCACCGAGAAACTGGACGCGATCTACGAGCAGCTTGCCACGCTGCCGCCGGTCGTCATCATCCGCCTGCGCAATATGACGGCAGTCGACTCCACGGGCCTGCAGGCGCTGGAACGCCTGGCCGATGCTGTGCACACATCCGGCCGCAGCTTTATCCTCTGCGGTGCGCGCGAGCAGCCCACCCGGCTGATGCGCCAGACCGAATTTCAGCAGCATGTGGGCGCGGAGAACATCTGCCCGCACGTCACGGCCGCCATCGAGCGCGCCAAGACTGTCCGCGCCGCCGCCGAAAACGCCGCGCTCGCCGGAGCCTGACCACAGCGGGAATCCGAAACGGCATCGGGAGCGGCATCCGCGCCGCCGATTCGCGTGGAACTCGCGTAACACCTCGGTATAATAGGGAATCGGGGCGCTCTCCGAGACAATCAAGACACCAAGGAGCAAGCGATGCCAATCCAGACAACAAAGAATATCTGGCGCAATGGGCAGATGATTGCGTGGGAAGACGCGAACATCCATGTGATGTCGCATGTGGTGCATTACGGCACCTCGGTGTTCGAGGGCCTGCGCTGCTACACGCCGGGCGTCTTCCGCCTGCAGGAACACATGCAGCGCATGCTGGACTCCGCGAAGATCTATCGCATGCCCATCCCTTACACGCTGGAGGAGCTGTGCTCCGCCGTGGTGGATGTGGTCGAAGCCAATGGTGTCGTGCCGTGTTACGTCCGGCCGATCGCGTTCCGCGGTTACGGCGAAATTGGCGTGAACCCGCTGAAGTCGCCGGTGGATGTGTTCATCGCGAATTTCCCGTGGGGCAAGTACATCGCCACGCCCGAAGGCGCGGACGTCTGCATCTCCAGCTGGAACCGGCTTGCGCCGAACACCATGCCTTCGCTGGCCAAGGCGGGCGCGAACTACATGAACTCGCAGCTGATCCGCATGGAGGCTGAGACCAATGGCTACTCCGAGGGTATTGCGCTGGATGTGAACGGCTACCTCTCCGAGGGCTCAGGCGAGAACCTCTTCCTGGTGAAGAATGGCACGCTCTACACCACGCCGCTGGCGAACTCCGTACTGAGCGGCATTACGCGGGCCTCGGTGCTGACGATCGCGAAGGAGCTTGATATTCCTGTGGTAGAACAGGCGCTCCCGCGCGAGATGATCTACATCGCGGACGAGGCCTTCTTCACGGGCACAGCGGCGGAGGTCATGCATCTCCGCTCGGTGGACCGCATTCTGGTGGCAGATGGCAAGATGGGGCCGATCACCTCGGCCATCAGCTCCGAATTCTTCGCGATCGTCAACGGCAAGAAGTCCGACCGCTACGGCTGGCTGACCCCGGTGAAGGTTGCGGCGGGCGAGCCGGTCGGCGTTTAGCCCACAGGGATCACTTGCAACACGAGGCCGCGAAGCGATTCGCGGCCTTTTGCTTTTTGCTTGTCTTTTAGCGTAACGCCTTTACACTTTGTTGCAGCCCAAACAGCATCGGTTTCCGCGGCGCAAGAGGTGTTCCGTATGCGGTCCTGTCTTGTCTCTCTTTTCCTCTCGATTTCAGTGGCCGTCGCGGCGCAACAGCCCAGTTCGGATGTGCCCGCCCAGCCGTCTGCCTCCGGACGCGTCACTGGCCACATCTATTGCTCGGATACGCAAAGGGCCGCGCGGTTCGCCACCATTCAATTGCTTTCCGACCATGAGTCGGCTAAATCGCAGGAGGACATGCTCGCAGGCTTGATGAAGGGCGACGCCAAGGGCGGTGGGGGCGGCATTCTTGGCAATGCACTGACCAAGACCCTGTCCACCATGATGAAAGGTTCAAATCTCTCGGCCATGACTGCGATGGATGGGAGCTTTTCGCTTGAGAAGGTACCGCCCGGCACCTATTACGTCATTCCGCAGCTCGCCGGATATGTCTCTCCGATCGGTCAGTTGACGCAAAAGGAGCGCATGACCGCGAGTGAGGCCACTCTGAAGGCAGTGGCCAGCGCCGCACAGAAGATCGAGGTGCAGCCTGGCGGGACAACTATGTTGGAGCTTGAGCTCACTCGCGGCGCTTCCATCGGCGGCAGGGTGCGGTATGACGACGGCAGCCCAGCGCCTGGCGTCACTCCGGTGCTTCTCTCGCTTGACGCAAACGGCAAATGGGTCGATCTACCGCCGCCATCCCTGCTGCCCATCACAACCGGCGATGACGGCCGCTTCCGTTTCGCCGGACTCCCCGCCGGCAAATACGCCGTGAAGGCCGCCCTCCCGACCACCGCTGCGAGCATGGGCATTGGCCTGAGTTCCCTCTCCATGCATATGAACACCGGCGATGCTCTGATGGCGTACTCCGGCGATGTGTTCCGCGAAAGCGATGTGAAACCTGTGGAGGTGAAGGTTGGTGCGGAGCGCACCGATCTCGAAATCGTCTTTCCCGTCAGCGGATTGCACTCCGTCTCCGGCACCGTCGTCGCTCTGGCGGACGGGCATGCGGTGAACACCGGATCTGTCGAGCTCGAAGACCCCGAAACGAAAATCGCCCTGCGCACTACCATGATCGGCAAGGACGGCAGCTTCCATTTCAACTACGTGCCCGATGGCAGCTATCGCGTTGATGTCACGAGCGCCATGGATGTGCAGGGTGCTTCTGGGGACGGCCTCGACGACCCCATGATGGCCATGCTGCTGAACGGGAAAGCGCCCAAGTCGATGAAGGCATATGGCGGCGCCAATATGTCGCTCACATTACCGGGAAATTCCGAGGGCCTGCGATTGCAGGTGCCGGATGCGCCGGATGGAAAGCCGTAGCCGTCCGCCCGGAGAACACGCTTACATCACCGCACCACTTTGAAGGCCCTCTCCCAGCGCGCGAAGCCCAGCAGCGACTGCGCGCGTCCCTCATGTCTTGCTCCGGCATCGCCCGGCATGGCGTTTGCTTCAGGCTGTCCCGGAGTCGGCGTATTGCCGTCGTTCAAGGAGAAATAGATCAGCAGCGGCTTGCCTACGATATTTCCGCGCGGCACGAAGCCCCAGTAGCGACTGTCTTCGCTGTCATTGCGGTTGTCACCGAGCACGAAGTAGCTGTCGGGCGGCACGGTCAGTTCGCCGTTTGCGATGCGCGAGCGCATCTCCACCCACCAGCGCGCGTCCACGCCGGAGTCGGCGCGGTCCATGCGAGGAAACTCATCGCGATAACTGTCCTCCGGCGCAGGCGTGTAGATCGCATATGGTTCGTCCATCGGCTGGCCGTTCACATACACTCGGCCTTCATGGAGGCGGATGCGATCGCCCGGGATACCGATCACGCGCTTGACCAGGTCCATCGAAGAGTTCACCGGATAGTGGAAGATCACAATGTCGCCGCGCCGCACCTCGCCCAATGGCGCGAAAATGTGAGGCCACACCTCGCTGCCCACCTGCTTTTCCACCAGCAGGAAGTCGCCGATCAAAAGCGTCGGCTGCATCGACCCTGATGGAATGCGAAAAGGCTGAACGACGAATGTCAGGATGAACAAGGCCACCACCAGCATGGTCAGCAGCGATTGCAGGGACGACATTGCGCCGTGCGAGTGGTGTTTCGAATGCGATCCATGCTGAGCAGCAGGTTCGAGGGCGTTGGCCACTGTCGTGGAATCGCTATTCTCCGTCATCGCGCAGCCTCGTCCGCAGCTGGTTTGGCGCGATGCTTCTGCTTAGTGACCGCAGGAGCAGCCACACCGGCAAGCGCGAGCCGAGCAGCCTCCTGCTGTGCCAGTTTCTTGGTGGTGCCTTCCGCCTCTGCGAGCGTCTTCCACGCAGCGTCGCCATCGGCGATGCGCACGGCGATGCGGAAGCGTTTGCGGTGGTCCGGGCCGGTCTGGTCAGTCAGCACGTACTTCGGCTGGCCCGCCCCAATCGCCTGCAACCGCTCCTGCAGCGCCGATTTGTAGTCGCCCACGGCACCCGAAAATGGGCCCGTGTCATCGAGAGCGCGCGTGAGTTCCGCCTCCATTGGGTCAACGACGTGCCGCATGACGAAGTCTCGCGCAGGCGCGAGGCCGCCGTCCAGATACATCGCGGCAATCACGGCCTCCAGCGCATTCGCCAGCAGGGCCGGCTTCTTCTGTCCACCGGAGTGCTCTTCGCCGCGGCCCATGCGCAGCATCGGACCCAGTTCCATGCGCATCGCAACCTGTGCGAGATTGCGGCTGCTCACGAGCGATGCGCGCAACCTCGTCAGCTCTCCTTCGCGCAGGCGCGGAAATTTTCGATACAGTGCTTCGGCGACCAGCAGGCCCAGCACCGCGTCGCCGATAAACTCCAGCCGCTCATTGTCCGCGCCCGGCTCCGGCACATGCTCCGGATTGCGCTCATAGGCGAGTGAGCTGTGGGTCAGCGCCAGCGTGAGCAATGCCGGGTCCTTGAATTTGTAATCGAAAAAATCGCTGTGCAGGATTTCCGGCGCGGTCACGCCCGCGGCCGCCGCCTTCGCGCCACTCTGCCTGGCCTTGGCTGGATTGTCCTGGCGCGTCGTCAAGATGCCCTCTCCGT
>DATNEM010000222.1:0-11859 GCA_035552995.1 Acidobacteriaceae bacterium
CGACTGATTCCATTATGTATCCCAGTCATCGACCCCAAAAACACCAGCAAAAACGCTTGTCAAGCCCCAAAACCCTTTAACTTCCAGAAAACAAACCAAATAGAGGTTGCCGATTAGTTTCAACCAATCCTCTACAATGGAAACAGTAAAAGAAATAAGCAAAAAAGAGCCCAGCGTTACCGCTGGGTCTAACTCTTTTAGAAAGACGATTTTAGCCGTAACTCATTTAGAATGACGATTTTGGAGACAGTATCCTACCGTAAGTTATTGAATCAAATAAGTTTACGCGCAGGTAACCCCCCAGGGGGTGGGGGGCTGAAAGAAGACTCGGCACTACTGATGCCAGTGCATCGGCCAGTTGAGGTACTTCGAACCCGCCTCATGGACGGAAGCAGCGACCGTCGCAAAATTCGCTGCAACGTGGTGCTCGAAGCCGTTCTCGCAGATGTAGTGGAGGAGATTCTGCATGTTCGGGATCTGGACCACACCAGCGCCGCCAAAGGTGTTGAGCGGGTCGTCCGTGAAGGCGCCTTCGCCGACATAACCGCGAATGGTGCCGCCAAAGTCGTCCGTGGAGAAGCGCGCGAAGCTCATCGGGCCGGCCTTCACGGTGCCGTCGAGAGTGCCGTGCGTGTTCTCCTTGCCCACCGTGCCCGCGATGATGAGTTGGTAGTCCATCTTCACGCCTTCCTTGAAGAAGTGCTTCGGCAGGTTGGAGCAGTGGAAGCATACGGCCTTGTTTGGGTCATCGCCATAGTTGTTGTTCCAGTCGAGCAGAGCGGACGGCGTCTCGCTGGCGAGCGTAAGCGCGTACATGGAGAGCGTGCCCAGGATGTCGACTTCACATGCGGAGGGCAGAAGGCTCTCGCTCATCATGGACATGACGGTACAGGGAACCACGCCGAGGAACTCCTCCATCGAGGTCCAGCACTGGACAGCGGAGACGTGGAGTTCGCTCGCCTTCATCCATGCGTCGATTACTGCGCCGAGTTTGGCCATCTTGATCAGCGCGGCCTCCGGTGTTGAACCGACGGGGATGTATTTCTTGATAGACGCAAGCTTGGCCTGCGCCGCGTCGTCGGAGTCCTTCATGCGGCCGATGCGGCCCATCACCTCGGAGAGGTCGAGCGTCTCGACGGTAATGCCGGACCGCTCCAGCAGCTTTTCGGAATAACGTACGGTGTTGAAGGCGGTGGGACGCGCGCCGATCGCGCCGAAGCGCACGTTCTTCAGGCCGCGCACGATGCGACAGACGGCGGCGAACCACGCCAGGTCGGCCTTGAATTCCGGCGAGTCGACGGCTTCCGTGTGCAGCGTGGTGAGCGAGTAAGGAATGCCGTATTGCTTGAGGTTGTTGCAGATCGACATCTTGCCGCAGAACGAGTCGCGGCGGAAGGCGATGGACATCTTTCCCGGATTGTCCGGCGTGGCCTGGATGAGCACCGGCACGCGCAGCTCGGCAAGGCGGATGGCGTCGGCCAGGCCGCGCTCTTCGCCGAAGTTGGGCAGGGTGATGATGAGGCCATCAATCTCCGCGGCGTGCTGCTTGAAGAGTGCGGCGCACTTCTTGGCGTCTTCGTAGGTTTCGACTGCGCCGTGCGCAGTGACGTCGGGGTGCAGCACGATCGGCTTGATGCCCGCGCCTTCGAGCGCGGCGATGATCTCGAGGCGTCCCGAAGTAGCGAGGTGCGAAGGGAAGAAGCCTCGATTGCCGACGAGCACTCCCATAGTCATTTGCTTAGCCATAAATCTCCTGTGTCAGTATTTCAGTGGTTCAGTTTGGGGGAGTGCGTTAGGCCTTGTTCTTGTCGCCGGAGCGGGGACGGTATTTCAGCGTATAGACGAGGCCGAAGAGGAACATCAGCAGCCCCCACCAGAAGGTGGGATGGAGGTTGTTGAGCACGGTGTCGGCTTCGTGACCGCCAAACCACTCATATGCGCCATACGGCAGCAGCACGACGCCGTAAGCCAGCGTCATGATGCCCACAAAAAACCAGATGGAGAGCGATTCGCCTTTTCCTGTACCTTCCGCCATAAAATCCGTCCCTTCAAAATTCTACGTTGCCGTGCTGCCAGGTCCTTCTGGTGCTCAAATGTGTGGCTGACCGCCAGGATCCGTAATTGCTCTACCAGAAAATAATCTGCAAAATCACGAAGACAACGGAGACTACGGCTGCCCAGAAGATTGGCTTCTGGAAGAGCGTCGTTGCGCCGTCGTGCGGGATGACCGTCGCGCCATAGACGAGGCCGTTGAGTTCGCTCTCCGGACGCGGCCTGGTCACCAGGCTGACGATCACCGTCACGCCCACGCAGATCAGCCAGCTCCACAGCGCGCGGAACATGTTTTCCGCCATGGGCTGCGCGTCGGGCGAAAGCGCGATCCGCGCGAGCGCCGCTGCCTTGTGCTCGGCGCTGCCGGTGCTGGTGTAGATGAACATGCCGATGGACGATGCCGTTCCAGCCAGCAGGCCAAGGAAGCCGCCCCAGTTGGTGGCGCGCTTCCACAGCATTCCCAGGATGACGGTACCGAACAGAGGCGCGATGAAGAAGCTGAAGAGCGCCTGCACGTAGTCCATGATGGACGCGGCGTTCATCACCAGATACGCGGTGGCGATCGAGACCAGCATGCCCACGATGGTGGAGGCGCGTCCCATCCAGACGTAGTGCTGATCGCTGGCCTTCTTGTTCATGTACGCGCCGTAGATGTCGTACGTCCAGACAGTGGAGAACGCCGAGACATTGCCCGCCATACCGGACATGAAGCCGGCGACCAGGGCAGTAATGCCGAGGCCAAGCAGGCCTGGTCCGCAGTAGCGGATCAGCATCAGCGGCAGCACCTGGTCGTAACTGTGCAGCGCTGGATTGCCTTTCGCGACATCGGCTGGGACGAGGTGGAAAAGCGGGTGACCGTTCTGCATCAGGCCCAGGCAGATAAGACCGGGAACGATGACGATGAGCGGCACGGCCATCTTGAAGGCTGCGCCGATCACCGGCGCCATCTTGGCCGCGCGCAGGTTGTGAGCGCTCAGCACGCGCTGCACGACGAGGAAGTCGGTGGTCCAATAGCCGAAGCTGATGATCGCGCCGAGGCCGAAGACAATGCCAACCCAGTTGATGCCCATCGGATTGTCTTTGAAGTGTCCAAGCGTGGACCAGAGGTGCGTGTACTGGTTAGTCTGCATGTTGATGGCGATGTTCGCCTTCAACTGTGTCCAGCCGCCTGCTTCGGTGAGACCAAGGATCGGGATGAGCGCCGCACCCGCCCAGATCAGCACGAACTGCAGCACTTCATTGATGATGGCAGAACGCAGGCCGCCCAGCATGACGTAGAGCGCAACGGTTGCCGCGCCCACCCAGATGGATACAGTCATGTTCCAGCCGAGCACGGTCTGCATCACGACGGCCATAGCGTACATGTTCACGCCGGACATCAGGATCGTCATGAACGCGAAGGAGATTGCCGCCAGCCCGCGTGCGCCCTCGCCGAACCGCAACTGCAAATAACCAGGTACAGAGTGCGTCTTGGAAATGTAGTAGAAGGGCATCATCACAATGCCGAGAAAGAGCATTGCCGGTATGGCGCCGATCCAGTACCAATGAGTCGCGAGGATCCCGTACTGATACGCCGAGCCCGCCCAACCCATCAGCTCGAGCGAGCCGAGATTGGCGGAGACGAAGCTAAGACCGGCGATCCACGCCGTCATCTCCCGCCCCGCGAGGAAGAACTGTTCGCTCGTGTTGGTCGAGCCCTTCACGTAGAAGCCGATGAAGAGCACCATCCCGAAGTAGAGCAACAGGATGATCAGATCGACCGGGCTGAGGTGGGTTAGTTGCGTGCCGGTAAACATGGCGGGGAGCAGAGCAGGATGGAGGGATGCGGCGAGTAAGCTGGTCATATTTCCTATTTGCCGTAAATCGGGCTTCCGTTTCTGCCGGGCTTACCGGACGTGACGCCGCAAACGCGACGCAGATATTTTTCGTGACCGAAACAATATACCGGCCAAGCAACCGTTTTCGCCACTAAATTGGCGATCGTCTCGGGCCGCGTACATCTTACCTTGGCCGAATGCAATCTACCTAACCTATGCAAAGCTTCGGAAAGGAATCCTTATGAACGGAAAGCGTTGGATGGGAGTTCTGCTGGCGGTTGGACTGGGCGCGGGAATAAGCTTTGGGGTGGCGCGTGGCCAGACCGCTGGGCAGGACATGAAGAATGCGGGCACTAACGTAAAAGATGCCGGCAAGGACGTGGGCCACGCCACAGCGAAGGGAACCAGGACGGCGGTACACAAGACCGCTGAGGGTACCGACAAGGTCGAAGACAAGACTGCGAGCGGCGCAAAGACCGTGGGGCATGAGACCAAGGAAGACGCCAAGGTCGTTGGACACGATACGAAGACAGCCACCAAGACTGCCGCCCATGACACGGCGCACGGAGCCAAGGTCGTAGGCAAGGACACGAAGAAGGGCGCTACGACAGCTGCGCACCGCACGGAGAATGCCGGCGACGCGATAGCAGGGAAGCCAGAACAGCACTGATATCGCGGGTGCAACTCAGGCCGTGATGCTTATACGACGTCTGCAGTCGCAGCTTGCGACTCAGATGCGGTTGTGTGGTCCGCCATTGTGGGCCACACTGTTTCCGCTGCGAGAAGAACCAGTGCGACCCAGTAAAGATCCGCTCCGAGAAGATGAAGCAGTTGTATCCAGGCCGGAGCCAGTAAAAGAATGTCGGCGATGCCCAGCGCGAACTGGAGCGCAAGCAGCACGATCACGATGTTGGCTCGCCTCGTAAAACCCGCGAGTCGCCTGCGGCCGACCGGGTTCAGTTCAGCGGCGGTGGGTGCGAGATCGCGCGACCGCAGAATGAGCCAAACCACAAAGGCCGCCGCGAGCAGTGCAGCGATCGGATGCACGACGCGCAGGCGCAGCAGCAGCGGCGTCCCTGAAGTGTAGTCTTGCGCGAAGGCGGCGCTCAGAGATGTGGGGGGATAAAGCGTATCCCCGAGGGCAGCCGTCGATCCACTGATGCCGGTAACAAACGTGGCGGCGAGCCCTGCGGCCGCCCATCCGAAACCGCGCGCGCGTGCAAGCCATGGACATTCCCGCGGCGATGCGACGGAGAGGAAGCGCGCCGTCAGCGTGAGCGCGGTCAGCAGCAGCAGCGTGTTGCTGAAATGGATCGACATCATCACGGCGCGGCCCGGGGACTGGTTGTCGGTGACGTAGCCGAGCTTCACCAGCAACGCGCCGAGCAGAGCTTCATTCAGCAGCAGAACCAGGGATGCGATCGAAAAGAAGCGCGCTGCGTTCCGCTTGCTCGTTGCTCTGAATGTCCAGACCAGCAGCGCAATCACAACCAGAGAAAGGCCGGTTGTCATCTGCCGGTGCGTGAATTCAACAATGGTGTGAAAGCCCGGCGATACGGGGATTACCTGGCCGTTGCACAGAGGCCAGTGATTGCCGCAGCCGGCTCCTGAGCCGCTCGCGCGGACAAACGCTCCCCAGATGGTGACGGCGATGTTGTAGAAGACGGCGAACCACGCAAAGCGCGCGAGCCAGACTTGTTGCGGTGAGGAAACAGCGGACGCGTCGCGCATACCTAAATTCTATGCGCGATGCGTCGCTGGCGATGTACTGACTGTAATGCGATCAGATCGACGGACTAATCAACAAGGCTACCTGCGTGCCGTTGGCCTCTGTAGTTGTGACCGATACGGGCTCGCCTTTGTCCAGGCCGTATCGAAAGCCCTGCTGCACGCCGCTGGTCGTTGTGTCGACGACGGTCTTGGGATCGAGGTGCAACTGTTGTTCGGTACCGGAATCGGCTTTGATCGTGAGCACGCGGTCGTGCTTGTCGAGCTTGACGACCGATCCCTGCAGGGAGGTGACCGTCGCATCGCCCAGGTCGTGGACCGCAACCACATTGCGGATTTCGCCCGTGCCGTAGTAATAGACGATGACGTGTGCTCCCTTATGCGAGAAGTTTTCGATGGCGGTTGCGTCGGCGCTGACGTCCTTGTTGAAGTCAACTTTCTTCGGCTTGGCGTCCCACTGGAAGTGGCCGGAGGACCCGTCGTCGGTGACGATCTCCAGCATGTACGCCTTGGGATAGATGGCCTTTACGGTCCCGGAGACAGCGTGAATCATCTGCTGCGCGGAGGCAGCAGCGCTGAAGCAGAGCATTGCAACAGAGAGGCGAAACAGCGATTTCATGACGCGAGGGAATCCCTTCCAGCAAAAATTCTCTTCCCCGGGCGCGCTTGCAGCAGGCCCGCGAAGCGCACTCATTCTAGCTGGATTCGATTTCGATGGGCAATAACTTTCGGCGCCAGGTGGCTTCTGCACTAGCGTCTGCGGCACTGTCAGTTCGCTAACTACCCAGCAGCCAGTTCTTTGGCCCGGATCGTCGCCCGTTTGACCGCCTTGATGAGTGTGACGCGGAAGCCGCCTGCCTCAAGCTCCAGGATGCCGTCGACGGTGCAGCCGGCGGGCGTGGTTACCTGGTCCTTGAGCAGCGCCGGGTGGTAACCGGTTTCCAGCACCATGCGCGCGGAACCGTAGACCGTCTGCGCCGCCAACAGCGTGGCGACGTCGCGGGGCAGGCCAACGTTGACGCCCGCCTCGGCCAGCGCTTCGATCGCGATGTAAATGAACGCAGGTCCGGAGCCGGAGAGCCCGGTGACGGCATCCATGTGCTTTTCGTCGACGACCACCGTCCGCCCGACAGTGGAGAAGATCTTCTGCGCGACAGCCATCTGCTCCGCGGAGACGAAGCGGCCAGGACTGAGCGCGGTAATGCCTGCGGCCAGCATCGCCGGGGTATTGGGCATGGCGCGGACTACGGCGAGATTGCAGCCCGCAGCGTCCTCAATGTCGCGGATCTTTACGGAAGCGGCGAAGGAGATCAGCATCTTCTGCGGGCTGAGGCCAGGGGCGATCTCATTGACAACGGCCGGTACCTGCCACGGCTTCACACCGAGCAGGACGATGTCGGCCTGTTTGGCCGCGGCGAGGTTGTCGGTTTCCACCTCCACGCCGAACTGCGCGGAGAGGGCCTGTGCCCGGTCGGGATGCTGCACGGTCGCGATCAGTTGGTCGGGGTGCAACAGGTTGTTCTTGAGGAAGGCCTGCAGAAGAATGCCTCCCATCTTGCCCGCACCGATAATAGCGACGCGAACATTGGGCAGCGCAGCTGCAGGGACAGGCAGTTCGTAGGTCTCCGTGCTCATGGCAACAGGCTACCAGAGGACAAAGCGCGAGGGCAGAATCTCCGGACTCGGAGAACAGCGCGGCGTCCGCCGTTTGGACGGACCTTTCACAAGGCCTGCTATCTGCGACTTGCTCCACAAATCGGTTTCCCTTTGAAAACCTTGTTGAATGCTTGACAGGCCCGATCCGCGATGCCTAATGTTGCGCGAAGAGATCAGACCAATTTTCGTTCGTATTTGCGAGCTGCGTTCCTGACGGATGCAGCCGGTAGGGCCACGACCATTCCATCGGGAGCGTTCATGAAGATGCAGTGCCGGGTTGCGGCAGCGGTGTTGACGACAGGAGTGTTGAGCTTGGCTGTGGCGCATCTCGCCTGTGCCCAGGACAATCTGCGCGATGGCGCGCCCTTCAACGGCTATACCGGTGTGACGTTCGACACAACGAACTACCGCTACGACTACCTGGTCGACTCCAGTCTGCCGCAGGATGATCCCGCCGCGAAGAAATTCAGGACGCTGGAAGCTGCCTATGCGGCTGCTCCCGCCGGAAGGCCTGGGCATCCGACCGTGATCGGCGTGAAGGCGGACGTGTACCTGATGCATGTGGGGCCGGACGCGCCGTACAGCCTCCAGGTGACGAAGAACGACATCACCATCGTTGGCCTCACCGATGATCGCCGCAAGGTGGTGTTCGCGGACAACCGCGGCAACAAAGAGGGCGCGAACAACAACGGCTATATCTTCGACATCAGCGCCAACGGCTTCAGCATGATCAACCTGACTGTGGTCGACTACGCGAACCTCGACTACGAGTATCCGGGCGACGCGTCGAAGAACCTCAAGATGCGGTCGCCGGTGATCACCCAGGCGGTCGCGATCCAGATGCAGGGTGATCGTCACATCTATTCGCACGTCGCGTTCCTGAGCCGCCTCGACACCACCTTCATCCGCACCACTCGCTCGTACTTCACCAACGTCTTCATCGAGGGCACGGACGACTTCCTGGGCGGCGGCACGGTAGGCGTGGTGAAGGACTCAGAGATCTACTTTCCCACGGGCAACGGTGTGATGTCCGCGTCGGGGCTGACGTTCATCAACACGGTATTCAAAGCATCGCGCGGCCTTGAGTTCTACAAGGGCTTCGGCAATCCGGACACGCTGATCGACTGCACCATGCCGGTGGACACGCCCAAGTCCCCGGTGACCTGGATGGCGTGGGACACGCTGCCGGTGCACCAGAACCTCTTCTCGCTGACCTATAACGTGAAGGACGCAAGCGGAGAGCCGATGCGCATCCGCGACAAGATCAAAGGGCCGGCGACGTACACACTCTCGCGCGAACTGAGCGCGGAGGAGGTGAAGGCGTACAACCCCTGGAACCTGCTACGGGCCGCGCTGCCCAACGGTCCGGTGGACGACTGGGACCCGGCGGGTGTCCGTGCGAAGTACGAGGCGGACGGCAGTGATGTATTTCGCATGTCTGTAACCGGACACTCGGCGGCGGACGCGATTCCGGGTGCAGGGCCATTTGTGAGTCGCACTGTCTCACCCACCATCCGCACCGGTGGCGCGGGCGCGGAGATCGGCGTGAACATCCTGCCGGCGCGCGCGAAGGGCGCGAAGATCACGTGGTCGGTTGCATCGCCTGCTGATGCGAAGCTGGTGAAGCTGAGCACGACGACCGGCGACAGCGTCACCGTCACAGGCAGCAATTCGACCAACCAAGCCGAATGGGTGCCGGTACGCGCGACCGCGCCGAATGGCTTCTATGTGCAGGCGTTCGTGTACGTCGAGCCGAAGTTCATCGATCCGCCGGCGTTCGTGAAGCAGCCTGCGATTGCCGCGCCCGTGGGGGGCAAGGTCAGCGTGCGTTACACGCTTGCTCTGGCGAAGCATCCGGGACTGACGGACCAGTCGCTGATTACGTGGTCGCAGTGCGATGACGCGCAGTGCGCGAGTCCGCGCAAGGTTGCGGTGAGCCGCGGCGATGAGCCACTGAAGACTTACACGCTGACGCCGGGCGACACGGGCAAATTTATCGAAGTTTCCGTTCAGCCCAAGCACAACATCAGCGATCCGGGTGCGGCGGTAACTGCTATCTCTGCAAAACCGGTGACGAAGGCTGAGGTTCCGTCCCCGAATGTGAATCCGAACTTCCGCAACTTCGTGGAGACGCCGAATGCCGAGATCGCCAATGGCGAATGGACGGTAACGGGAACCTTTACGTCAGTCAGCGGCGACAATCTGGTGAACGGCTACGGCGTTCGTGTGAGCAATCCTCCGGGAACTAGCGGCGGCTTTGGTGGTGGCGTGCCTATAGGCGGAGGAGCGCGCGCCGGAGCAGCCGGTACAGGCGCTGCTGCCGCAGGTCGCGCGGCGAATCCTCACGCGTCGCTGGTGTACGACAACGACGGTCCGGTAGGCGACATGACGGTGAAGGTGGTGATGTCACCGGAGAAGACTGCGGGCCAGGGCTTTGGCATTGCTGGTTCGCCAGACGACAACGACCCCCGAGCGCAGCGGGCGGACATCTACATCAAATATGACCCGCTCACGAAGACGGGGTACTCGCTACGCTTCTGGCGGACGATCCAGTCGGCGGAGAAGGTGATGTTCCAGCTCTACAGGATCGATAACGGCGTAGGAACGCCCTTGAATGACAAGCAGGAGCTGACGGGCGTCTTCAAGCCGAACTGCACGATTACGCTTTCGGTGGTCGGCGACAAGCTGATCGCGAAAGGATCGAACACCGTAGACGGCGAGACGCTGTCGCTCGAAGGAACCATTGCGCCGAATCCGTTCGGTGGCGCGGGGGTGTTCTGGTCAGGGTCGGTGCCGGTGGGCAACAGCAATGTGTACAGCGAGATCGCGATCAGCTATCCGCGGGATGCGAAGCGCTGAGCTCAGGCGACATCGGCAAAGGGAGATCGCTTTGCCGTCCCGGTGGGCGGATAGATGCGCTTCGGCGTAGGGCGCAGCTTTTCCAGCTCTTCTGCGTCGTAGACGGCGGAACTGCCATCGGCGAAGGTGACGAGCATCTCGCTTCCTTCCAGCGTGCTGGTGGAGAGGATGTGAAACAGCGAGGGCAACTGCTGCGTGGAGCGAATAGGAATCGGGGAGGACGACAAGGCACTGCTCCTCAAAAGTGCTTCAGGCGTGCGTCAGGTTGTATGGGATCGCGTTGCTGTCCCGGGCATGTATTGCTTACGATGCGGCGGTTGCCCGGCCTGCTGCCTGTTTGAGACTTGCCGCGCCTGCAAATTTTCGCCGGATGCGAAGCTATTGCGATGCGGTGGTGTGCTGGCTGCCTTGGCTGGCAATCCATGTGTCGACCTGCTTACCGAGGACGTCCATCGGCAGCGCGCCGGAGTCGAGGACGACGTCATGGAAGGCGCGGAGGTCAAACTTCGGACCGAGCGCTTTCTGGGCTTTATCGCGAAGCGACAGTATCTCCAACTGGCCCATCTTGTAGCCGAGCGCCTGCGCGGGCCAGGCGATGTAGCGGTCAACTTCAGACTGGACGTTGGTCTCGTCGAGCGCGGAGTGGTCGTGGAAATAGTCCACCATCTGCTGGCGGGTCCAGTGCTGCGAATGGACGCCAGTGTCCACCACAAGACGGATCGCCCGCCACATGTCGGCTTCAAGACGTCCGTAGTCGGAGTAGGGGTCCTGGTAGAACCCGATCTCCTTGCCCAGCCGCTCGCTATAGAGGCCCCAGCCTTCGGTGTAGGCGGTGTAGTAGGCCTGCTGGCGGAAGGGCGGCAAATCTTTCAGCTCCTGCTGGATGGAGATTTGCAGGTGGTGGCCGGGAACGCCTTCATGGTAGGCGACCGTTTCGACGCCGGCGAGAGAACGGTCCTGCCAGTTGTAGGTGTTCACGTCGACGCGTCCGGGGCGCTTGCCGTCGGGCGTGCCCTGATCGTAGAAGGCCTGCGGCTGGTTGGGCGCCATGTAAGCGGGCATGGCGACGACTTCAAGCTTCGCCTTGGGAAGAGTGCCGAAGAGCTGCGGCAGCTTCGGCTCCATCGCCGCGATGTAGCCCTTGTAGGCGGCAAGCAGCGCGTCGGCTGAGGAGGGATGCTCCTTTGGATTTGCTTTCAGCGCGGCGGAGAAAGTCTTCAAGTCGGCGAAGCCGAGCTTGTGCACGATGGTGAGCATCTCAGCTTCGTCGCGCTTGACTTCGTCGAGGCCGATCTGGTGGATCTCGGCGGGCGTTTTATCGAGCGTGGTGCTGCGGCGGACAAGAAAGGCGTAGTAGGCATCGCCGTTGGGAATGGCCCAGATGCCGGGGTCCTTGCGGCAGTTCGGAATGTAAGCGGCGGAGAGGAACTTCGCGAAGCGCTGGTACATCGGCAGGACGTTGGTCGCGATGGACTGCAGCACGGCGTCCGAGATGCGCTTGCGATCGGCAGCGGAGATGGATGCGGGGAAGTTCTTGAGCGGTTCGGCGAAGGGCGTGGCTTCCGGCTTTTCCGCGGCGATGCCTTGCACCTGCGCGAGCACTTTTTCCATCAGGTAAGCGGGCGGAGTGCGGCGCTCATCGACGCCGGACTGCATGTTGGTCATGGTCTGCGTGAAGGCGAGCGGGACCTTGCTGAGACGGGTGACGTAGTGGTCGTAATCGGCAGCGGTGTCGAAGGAGGTGTGC
>DATNEM010000223.1:0-14167 GCA_035552995.1 Acidobacteriaceae bacterium
AATTCTTTGAGCTGCTCGAACTCCGAGACCTTCTGCTCCAGCCGGCGATAGAGCTGCGCGTTCTGGATGGCGATGCCAATGTATCCGGCCAGCGAATTGAGCACTTCCATGTCTTCGCTGGAGAGAAAATCATCGGCGTCGGTACGGCCGAGGCCGAGCACCGCGACGGTGCGCGCGCCGCCTCCCTCGCGGCTGGCGACGCGGCAGGGCAGATAGTAGTTCAGGTCGAGGGAGCGCACGGTGCGCCGCTGCGGCCCGTCGAGCCGCATGACAAGCTGCGGATTTTCGAAGAAGAGATGGTCGTAGGAGTCCTCGCTGTCAAAGCGAAGGAAGCCGAGGTCGAGCGCGCGCAGGTCCTGCACCTGCAGATTGCCCAGGCCGTGTGAGGCGGCCAGCTCGAACCCGTTGGGCGCGCTCTCGTCTTTTAGAAAGACGGCAACGCGTGTGACCAGCAGCGTCTGCGGCAGGCGCTCCACGATGGCGTCCAGCAGGGCGCGCAGGTCGGTTTGCGAGTTGAGGCTGCGGCCGAAGTCGATGAGGGTCTCGCGGTAGTCAAAGCTCTTGCGGTCGAAGACACGGTCCACGCGCGCCTGGATCATGCGCTTCAACGGATCGAACGAGAGGCCGATGACGATGATGGCCATGATAGGTCCCCAGGCGCCCAGCCCGGAGTACCTTGCGTGAATCGCCTCCGACGCACCGGCAACAACGGCAAAGTAGAGCCCGGCGAGCGCCGCTGTCGCCAGCGTGTAGGTGACGCCGCGTTTGAAGATGAGATCGACATCCATCAGGCGGTAGCGGACGATCGCCCAACTGAAGCTGAGCGGCAAAACCACCAGTGCGAGCAGGACGAGCTTGGCCAGCCATCCAGGCACTGCAACCTCGCTGAGGTAGAGCACCGCATAAACCGTGTACGGCCCCACGGCCAGAAGCGTGCCGCGCGTGAGCCATTTCAACTGCTGGCGCTCCAAGGGTGTTCTGGCGTGCGCGTAACGGGAATAGAAGACCACTGCGGCGACGACATAATAGAGCGCCATGTGGCCGACGCCGAGCTGGTCCAGTCGATGGTTGAGCAGAGCTGTCGCCGACCAGCGCCAGTTGGCCCACGCCTGCAGGCCGATAAGAAATACTGCCGGCACATAGAGCAGCGCCACGCCGATCTTTCGGCGCAGCTGCAACTGCAACCTTGCCGCGGCATCGTCCTCGACGGCTGCGTCCGAAAAGCTGAAGGCGAAGTGGAGGAACAGCGCCGGCTGCAGCGTGGTGGCGATCAGGTTGCCCCAATGAATCACGCGGTCAAACAAACCGGGATCGCCGACCTCGTGGAACGCATACAGCACGAAGGAAAAGAGGCAGAAGATAAAGAAGTGCAGCGACTTCGGGGCGGTCCACCGACGGAAAAGCACGTACAGACCGATCAGCAAGTACACCAACGCGATCAGCCGCCGGCCTTGCACGATGCTGTGGTCTGCCTCCTCCAGAACGACCTGCACAGGAAACGGCTGGCTGGTGGCCGCACTTGAACCGGGCATGGGCCGGGCGATGGTGTAGGTCGCGGAATTCCACGAGCCGATGCGATCGATGGCCCGCTCCTGCTGCGCGAGGCGCTGCGTAGGCACCTGGTCGGCGAGGCGCTGTGTGGGCGCGATGGCTTCCAGTACGTCCCCGGCATGGATTCCCGCGCGGCCTCCGGCAGATTCCGCCGGGACGCGGTCGGCTTCGAGGCCACCCTGCGTCTCCATCCAGACAATGCCGTCGGTTGGGAACTGGGAGTTCAGTTCGTCAGAGAAATTGAAGCCCGCGAGCACACAAACACCGAGCGTCGCAACAGCCAGAGCGACGGCGAGAATCCGGGTCTGGAATGCGTTTCTCATGACAGAGGTGCGTGGAGGCGGCGCCCAGCAACGATCTTCCGGAACTTGAGCGTACCAACCATACTAAGCAAGTTGATCGCCAAATATGGAATCTAAGTAAGTCAAAGAATCAGGGTTTTGCATTGCGTTCCGCCCTACAGATAATCATAAACGCTTCCATTTATTGGGGAATCTGGGCAGGTCATACCACCCGGATCGCTCGTGTCCGGAAGAGGTGGCAGTCACCAATGGAGCAACCATGCCTTAGACTCGGAACTGCCGGACGCGGTCATCTGCGCCGGTATCGATGACCTCATCTCCTTCCATTCCCGCCCCGCTTCCCCCGGACTTCAGCGAGTTTCTGGGAAACTCGTCCGCGGTGGAGAGCCTGCGCACCGCTATCGCGGCGGGACGGCTGCCGCATGCGCTGATCCTTGCGGGACCGGCGGGCGCCGGAAAATACACGCTGGCGCTGATGCTGGCCATGGCGATCGAATGCGAGCGCCAGCCGCGGGCGCTGTGGTCGAACGGACAGGCGCTGGCCGGCTTCTGCGGACACTGCGCGAACTGCACACGGATCGCGCAGGCGGCGAATCTGGAGGAGCAGGTTGCCGCCGCGGTGGCCGCGCGCGAAGAGTTGCGCGAGACGGACAAAAAAGAGACGCGCGTCTTGGTGCAGCCGCATCCGGACGTGCTGATTCTGCCGCCGGACCCGCCGCAACTGCTGATCAAGCTGGGCCAGGTGCGGACGCTGATTGAGCGCGCGCATTACCTGCCGGGTGAGGCGCCGCGCCGGATCTTCATCGTGACTTCGGCGTCGATGATGAAGGAGGCGGCGAATTCGCTGCTGAAGATTCTCGAGGAGCCGCCCGAGACGGTGCATATTTTTCTGCTGGCTGAGAATCCGGGCGAGTTGCTGCCGACGATCCGCTCGCGCGCGGCGTTGGTGCGGCTGGGGGCGCTGCCGACTGAGGAGATTGAATCGCTGCTGGCGCAGCGGCGGCCGGATGTGCCTGCGAAACAGCGTGCGCTGATTGCTCGGTTGGCGCAAGGGGCGGCGGGTCGTGCGCTGGGATTCGATCTGGCGGCATACGAGGCGGCGCGGGGAGATGCGCTCGTGTTTTTAAGGAATGCAGCGGCGGCGCATGGAGCTTCCGGTGCCGACGTAGATCACACCGCGCTCTTCAAGATGACGGAGAGCTATCGCGCCGGCGCGGACGGCCAGCAGAAGACGACGGACCTGCTGCGCGCTCTCTCCCTGCTGCTGGAAGATTTGCTGATGCTGCACTCCGGCACGCCGGAGATGGTGCGCAACATCGATTTGCGGGCGGAACTGGAGCGCCTTGCCACAGCGCTCGACTTTGGCTGGATTGAACGCGCCAGCCATGCGCTCGATCAGGTGCAGTCTGGCCTGCGGCGCAATCTGCTGCGCTCGCTCTCGCTGGATGCGTTTGCAGGGCAGCTAACTACGTCATGATTTTGTATTCAGCGCTGAATCGGTCTATAGTGGCTGACCCGCTGACAACCGCTCGAATCTGGCAAAGGATATCCACGCTGGTTCGATACTAAAAAGCCGCAAGAAATTCATCCCTATTAAAGCGCGAACTTGTTTTGCTCGCTCGTTGTCGCTGCTTTTTTTGCGGCCTAAAAGCGTCGATTTCAACTGATCGATCATTAGCGCCACTTCAACGCCTGAGTGGACGCTTCGGATGCCCAAAAAGAGCCTGGCTCGAGTAGTGCTCCACTTTACTTCAGCGAAGGCATCAAATCCTTTTGCTGCGACAGTCTTAGGAGATTTCGTCTCGATTCCTGCGAGAAGCTCTCGAAGCAGATGTATCGCAAGCTCTTTGTTTTCGCGCCGGCTGGTTGATGGTGCCCTAAACTTAGCAGCCGAATTTTGCCATTGGTAGTTCTCAACGCATTGAAGCATGCACAGCAATTCATCCTGAAGCGATGGGTCTTCGCGGGCTTTGAAAATACTCTCCACGGCGTTATAGCCCTCCCATAGGCGCTAGTGTAAAGAGTTTGCGCTCGACAAACTCATTGCGGAACTTGGCGTCGGGATCGTAGTGGCGCGCCAGGGCGCGAAAGTCTGCGAGACGCGGATAGAGGGCGGCGAGTTGTGCGGGCGGGGTGGTGAAGAGTTTGCCCCAGTGCGGTCGCGCGCCGAAGGGAGCGAGTTTTGCTTCGATCTGCGGCAACAGAGCCATCACCTCGGGCGTCGTCGGTTTCCAGGTGAAGTGGATGGCGAGCGAGTCGCGCTGGTACGCCGTGCTGAGCCAGAGCTGATCGGCGGCAATCGTACGGAATTCGGTAATGAAGAGGAGCGGTGCGATTCGGTCTGCGAGCGATTGCACCGCGCGGATGGCTTGATATGCGCGATCGCGCGGGAGCAGGTATTCCGTCTGCAACTCCGCGCCGTTCGAGGGCGTGAAGTTCATGCGGAAGTGCGGCAGCCGCTCATACCAGGGGCCGGGAACGCCAAGCTGCTCGGTGCAGTTTTCGGCGGAGTTGGCTTCAATGGGATGCATGTTCTGCGTAGCGGGCTTCGCACCGTAAAAGTCCGGCAGGATGCGGGCGTGCTGTCCGGAGGCGGCGCGGTCCTTGATCCAGACCTGGGCGATTCGATTGTCTTGCCACTCCGTGAACAGGCTGACGCTGTAGCCGGCGGAGAAGATCGCCTCGAGGTTGTGTTCGAGCTGATCGAATGAAAGGCCGCGATAGACCACCTGCGTCATCTCGAAGCGCGGAACGATATCCAGCGTCACGCGGGTGACCACACCCAGCGAACCCAGCGCGACGACCGCACCCAGAAACTGATCGCCATGCTCCTTGCGCGAGAGATGCACAACGCTACCGTCGGCGGTGACCATTTCGAGCGCGGAGACAGCGGTCGCCAGATTGCCATTGTGCACGCCGGAGCCGTGCGTTGCCGTAGAAGCCGCTCCGATGACCGTGATGTGCGGCAGCGAGGCGAGATTGTGCACGGCGAATTCCTTCGCATCCAGAAGCGGCGCAAGCGTGCCGTAGCGCACGCCCGCACCAACCGAAACGGTGCGCGCGGCGGCATCGATATCGATGGAGTCGAAATGCGCGAGCGATACCTGGCGCGTGTCGCTGTCGGCGATGGTGTTGAAGGAGTGCCGTGAACCGAGCGCGCGGATCTTCCTGCTGCCGCGCACGATCTCGCGCAGCTCGTCTCCCGTGCGCGGCGAGTCGAGCTGGCCGGCGTGATACGTAAGGTTGCCGGCCCAGTTGGTGCAGTGCGGCTGCAGGTCTGTCATGCAGGATTTAGCATACGGTTGAACGGATTACCAAAGAACTTTGACAGAATACTCGCGTACTTTGGCGTCATTGGTCAGGATGGGCAACGATTCCGTGATGGCCTGCGAGATCAGCAGCCGGTCGAATGGGTCGCCGTGATGGGGCGGCAACATTTCCAACTGGAGGATATGCTCGTAGCGGATCGGCAGGATCTCCATGCCGTAAGCATTCATCTCGTCGCGTATGTAGCTCACGGAGGAGCCGAGGCTGTTGAGCTTGCCAATCTTCATCTTGACGGCGATCTCCCACAGAGAGACAAGTGAAAAGGCCAACTCATTCTCTTTGCCACGCAGGATGCTCTTCGCGCGCGCTGAGAGCCGATGGTCGTGCAGCAACGCCCAGATGAAAGTATGCGTATCGACCAACACCCTCATTTGCGCGGCTTCTTTTTCAGTTTGGTTCCGGGTGGGAATTCAAGATTCGGGTCGTCGGCCTCAAACATCTTCTGAATTTCGAGATCGATCTCGGGCGAAAAAGCATCGGGCGCCATCCATATCTTCCCGATGCCGGAGCCGAGCATATGCTTGCGCGATTTGTGTACCGGCGGCGCAGCAATCACCATCTTTACTGCAGGCTTGCCGTTGCGCGCGATGATAACCTCTTCGCCATCTTCAACCGCGGCGATAAGCTTGGAGAGGTGCGTCTTGGCGTGATGGACGTTGACTTCCATGCGGCTAGATTAGCTAACTAGATTAGCTAAGTCAACTTTTTCCCACTGAATTATTGAAGCTGAAGCCCCCGAAAGCGGCGCGGACCCGCATTAATGCTGGTTAAGCACCACTTTCTGTGCATCCACAGCGCTTTCGAATTTATCCACAGAAAAATCTCTATTTGCACTTGCGTGCACAGATCGGGCGCGCCTAATGTTCTCAGCAATCGATGACCACGCAGTAGATCGTCGGTTGGATTCGAAAGGGCCCGGTAGGCGGGAACAGCAGGCGCAAGCCGAGAGTTCAATTAGCCGATCGAGCCCGCGGCGGAGCCGGAGCGGAAAACCGGAGGGCGCAAGTCCGAAGGCGGAAGCGAAGGCAAGCTGGACGGACGGACTGAGAGTGCAGGGCGTGAGCCAGGCACAGGAGGTCCGGAACCGGAAGGCAAGTCCGGAAGGATCGGGCGAGGAGCGGAGGCGCAAGCCGAAGTTTCAAGAACGGTTCGGAGGGCACCGGAAGGATGGAAGCTCGCAAGAGCACCATCCGGGAACGGGAGACCCGGCAAGTTGAAGTGAAGCGCAAGCCGAGCTTCAACGATAACGGGGACGCCGAGGCAGGACTGAGAGGCCGGTTCCAGAGCGGCGGGAGGCGCAAGCCGAACGCAGGCGGGAGCAGGCGAGAGGGCGGATTCAGAAGGGCGCAAGCCCGGTGAGGATTGAGAGCCCGGTGGTCCACAGGCCGTTGGGAGTTGGCAGCCGCAAGAGGTGAAGGCCGTAAGGCCGGAGCAGTCTGCGGAGGCACAAGCCAAAGGCCGATTGCCGGAGGGCTGGGGTAAATGCCAGCACGAGGGCCAGACGAAACCGCAGGCGCAAGCAGGCGGCGACGGAGGGCCAAAGGCATGCCAGAGGGCCGCTTCACAACGAAGGCGCAGAGGTGAGAGCCAATGAGCCGGAGAGAGGCAGGCCAGAAGGCTGGCCGGAAGGAATGGCAGGAGACGAAGGGCGCGAGCCCAGCGTCAAGTGCCAGAACCGGAAGGCGGCAGGAAGGTTGAGCGGAGGCGAAGGGCGCAAGCCTGGAGCGGACCTCAGCCGGAGAGCGAAGCCCGCGGGAGCGTCCGAGAGGACCGACTGAGGGCGAAACCGAAGGGCCAAGGAAAAGGGCGAATCGAAAGATTAGCTCCGAAGGACGCGAGTCCGAACCAAGGCACGACGGCGGCCGGAGAATCGACGGGCGGTAAGAAGGTGCAGGTTCAGGCCTGATGTGCTGGAGAAGGCGCGAGCCGGAGACCAGTTCGAGGCAGGGCCGAAGGCGAGGCGCAAGCCAAGCCGGAGGCAGCGCCGGAGGGCAGGAGCAGGCAGCGAGAGTCGGATGCAGGTTCCCAAGGGTCGGCCGCAAGGCTGATCTGAGGCAGGGCCAAAGGGGAAGCGCAAGCGGAACCGTTGGCAGCGCCGCAGGGCTGGCAGACGAGGAGAGCTGGAGAATCGGGTCCAGGAGGGCTAGCTGCAAAGCTGGTTCGAGGCAGGGCTGGAGGCGAGGCGCAAGCCGGACCGAAGGCAGCGCCGCAGGGCACGAAGGACAGCTACGCTGTGAGGCTACGTCAAGGATGAAGCGCCAGAGGCCGCGAGGCTTCTGGCGTTTCGTTTAACGCACTTCGTGCCGCTCTCGACGCGCTGGCGCGCGTGGAAGGCACCTAACTTCCTATTGGCCAGTTATACCGATGGTGGCGAGCCAGGTCTCGACCAGCGCGGGCCAGTGGGTTGCGGGGAGTTTGGTGGGGCGAAGGCCGAAGGCATGGCCGCCCTGCGCGTAGATGTGCAGCTCGGCGGGGACGCCGGCATTCTTGAGGGCGATGTAGTAGACGAGCGACTGGTTGATGCCGTCGACGTGATCATCCTCGTTCTGGAGGATGAAGGTGGGCGGGGCATTCTTCGTCAGGTGTGCTGCGATGTCGGGGTTGAGCCGTGGATGCGTGAGCAGCTTGTCGCCGAAGGAGAGATGGCCGGGATAGATGGCGACGACGAAGTCCGGGCGGCAACTGAGTTTGTCGGCCGCATCGATGGGCTTATAGACACGTGCAATATGCACGCTGCTGGCGACGACAAGATGCCCGCCGGCGGAGAAGCCGAGCACGCCGACCTTGTGCGGGTCGATGTGCCACTCGGCCGCGTGGAGGCGCACGAGACCTATCGCCCGCTGCGCGTCTTCGAGCGCGATGGGCGACTCAGGATACGCGCCCCAGTAGTGCGTCTTGTGCGGAGCTGGGACACGGTATTTGAGCACGATGCAGGTGATTCCCTTCTGCACCAGCCAGTCGCAGACTTCTGTGCCTTCGAGGTCGATGGCGAGGATCTCGTAGCCGCCTCCAGGAAAGACGACGACGGCGGCGCCCGTGTTGTGCGATTTGGGCGAGTAGACCGTCATGGTCGGACGGGTGACGTTGTAAATCGCCGTGGCGGGCTTTCCGGCGATGAAGTGCCTGGGATCGTTGTCCGTCTCCGCGCGTTCAGGGCCATCTACCTTCTGGAGGTCGGGCGGCGTGTGGGGCCAGATGGGAATCTGCGTATGGCCGGGCGAGGGCTGCCAGAGGGTGGTCTGCGCATGCAGACCGGCAGATGCGAAAAGAAGGCAGAGGGCCGAGGCGAGTGATTTCATTTGCCTGCTCGTGTGGTGGGGATTGCGGCATTCGCCGGGAGAGCCATGGTATCGGCGACGGTCGCTGTGCAACGAGCGAAGATGGAACGGGTACCGAGGAAGGCAACTAAAATCTGACTGTGTGCGGGCGATATTACCGGCGGTCGGACAAGCAGCGGATTGCGGAGGCTTTCAGCCTGGGCAGGCTGCCGGACGATTTCGTGCTGCCGCCGGACTTCAACGTAGCTCCGTCGACGTTTCAGCCGGTGGTCCGCGCGGAGAAAGAGACAGGTGAGCGCGAGCTGGTGCTGATGCGCTGGGGGCTGGTTCCGTACTTCGCAAAGAGCGCGGGGGAGTTCAAGGGCTTCAGCACCATCAACGCCAAGGCGGAGACGGTGGCGACGAATGCGATGTGGCGCAGGCCGTTTGAGCGGCGGCGGTGCCTGGTGCCGGTGGATGGCTTTTACGAATGGAAGCGCGTCGATGCAAAGACGAAGCAGCCGTTTGCGTTCGGAATGCGGGATAGAGAGCCCTTTGCGCTGGCGGGACTGTGGGACGCGTGGAAGGGGCCGGATGGTGCGTGGCTGCAGAGCTATACAGTGATCACGACCGATGCCAATCCGCTGATGGAGCCGGTGCATAACCGGATGCCGGTGATCCTGAAGCCGAGCGAGTATGACCGCTGGCTAGCGAGAGACGATGGGCAGCAGTTACCGGTTGATTTGCTGCGGCCGTTCGATGCGGAGAAGATGGAGCGGCACCCAGTCGATCCGCGGGTGGGAAATGTGCGGGTGAATGAGCCGGGTCTGTGCGAGACGTGGGCATGTCCGCCAAACTCGGCGTGATGCGAGATCTTCCTTGGCGCGAGGCACCCCCACTCATCGCGCGATAGAGCTGCGCAATGAACGGCGGTGTGAGTTCCCGCTAGAAGCGTAGCGTGGGGCCGAAGGTGACGCGGAGGTTGTTATGCGCGCCATTGTTTACCCAGATCTCGTCGCCGGCTTCGATGCGGATGCCGAGCGGGCCGGCGAAGAACTCAATGCCGCCGCCGGGGTACGCGGCGAAGTGCGTCGAGTCATTTCCGAACTCGTTGAACGCGTTGGTGAAGGTTGAGCCCGAGGGCGCGTTGTTGCTGTAGGTGAACCGGATGAAACCGCCCTTCGCGGTGATGAAGGCGCGAACCGGCCCGGAACTGCCCACCTGGAACTTGGGGCCGAAGAGGCCGGTGAGCGGGCGCAGATGGCTGGTGACCGTGGTGCTGGTGGTGGTTGAGCCGCTGCCGGTGGTGATGGTGGTGGTGTAGTTGCGCTCGAAGTCGTAGTTCATCTCAGCCTCAAGCTGGGCGTGGGGATGAACGTTGATGCCGACGCGCGCGCCGAGGCCGAGATAGTTGACCGTGGCGGAGTTCCGTGGCGCGACGCGGAAGAGGTCGCCGTAGACGCCGACTTCGGCGTGGTTGTTTGTGTAGGGATGTTGTGCGCTGGTGGTGGCCTGGGCAGAAAGTGTGGCAGGGACGGCGAGCGAGAGTGCGAGCGATGCAAAGACAAATAAATGTTTCATGGTGGCGCTCCGAAGTGGGATCCTGCGACAGCGAACGTCGCTCGTTGTGACGAACAATCGTGCTGCAGCCTGGTTGGGCGCACAAGTAGAGATGCAGGTGAAAAACGCGAGGTTTGCCTGCTAGCAGGCAGTGGGTTTTGGTGAGGTTGAAGCGCGCAGCGTGATGGTGTGGCGGGCAACATTTTCAAGCAACGGCGGGTCGACGGTGCGAGCATCCTACTTGGCTAACGAAGGAGGTGCGACCATGCCGGACAAAGAGACGATGCAAGCGGCAAGAGAGGACCTGCGCGAGGGCAAGTCGCCGTCGACTGCGGCGGGCGAGTTTGTGCGCGAGGAGATCGACCATGTGCGCGAAGGCAAGCATGGCGCGCGCTCGACCAAGCAGGCGATTGCGATCGGGCTGAGCAAGGCGCGGCGGGCAGGGATTCCGCTAGGCGATCCGAATCCGAAGACGACCAGTGCCGAGACGCGCCACAAGGCGGCGCTGGATTCAAAGCGCGGCAAGGAAGATCCGGTCACGGGCGAAGAGGGAACAACAAAACGCGGCCGGGCTCGGCTGGCTGCGATGAAGAAAGAGCCGAAGAACACCGCCTCTCACGCGGCGCTGTCGAGACAGGCGAAGAGCGCGGCGCGCAAGCGCGGGCAGACGGTGCATAAGAAGGCGGCGTAAGGAATGTTAGCGGGCGGTGAGTTTGCGCGGCCGCCCACCAAGAGAGCCATTGGCACGGGCCGCGGCGCGTTTGGGCCCGCTGCGCGATTTGCCTCCGCGAGCGCCGAGGCGGGCGGCCATCCATTTGGCGGAGCCCATCAGGCCTTCGAGCAGGCCCGGAACATATAGGTCGGCATCGAGTTGCGGCCAGTGAAGGCCGAAACCAGAGGCCGAGATTTCGATTTCGTTCAACTGCGCGGTGGTGGCCTTTTCCAGGCCTTGCGCATCCTCGGGAGAAAAGAACAGACCAACTCCGCTGGAGAGCTTGACGATGATGTTCCTGGTCTTGCGATCATAGTAGGCAGCGATTGCGTGGGGAGTTGAGGCCCGGCGAGCGCGTGCGCGCTCGGTCGCAGCTTTGAACTCTTCGTCGGTGATTAAGTTATTTGCTGGCATGAATCCTCCTCCAGGCAGCGCAGAGTTGAGGAACGTGCGGGTGAAGGGCGGTCACAATCCGTCTTAGCTGACGTTGCGAGAAGCCTTCGCTCTCCCGCAAGCTGACCGGACCATCGGGACAGTTGAGAAAGAAGACTGCCTGGGAGCCACGGCCGACGACGTGCACGTGCTCGGGCAGATGGTCGTTGGGATAGATGACAACGCGCAAGTGCCCAATTCTCAGCAGGGTCGGCACAGAGGAAGAATAGCATAAACCCAAGCGGTTGGGTTAAATATCAGAGCAGCGTGGCGATTAGCTTATATAGAAGGAACACATAAACGATCGTGGCCCCGAGCAAATTTATGTAGTAGATGGGATTATTGCGTTTGAACTTTAATTCGAGGTCGTTGATAAGTTCCTCTGCATCTACAGTATTTTCTCCTAGCTTCTGAAGGACGGCGAATGTGAGACGCCGCTGAACCAAGGCTTCCTCCACATCCGTTCGGGCGCGAGCCGTGTTGGACCAATTGACGGCTTGATAGATCAATACCAGCAGGGCAAGAGCAAGTATCTCGAATGCTGACTCGGCCTTGTCGAATGCCAGTAGCAATAGAGCAAAGTAGATCAAATTGGTTAGGATCGCCCAAGTGATTCTCCACCCGAACCATATCTTCTCCAGTCCACTTCTCTTCTGATTTGTCGTGTCTTCCATATCGGTCTCTCGGGCAGAAG
This sequence comes from Acidobacteriaceae bacterium, assembly GCA_035552995.1. Taxonomy (GTDB): domain Bacteria; phylum Acidobacteriota; class Terriglobia; order Terriglobales; family Acidobacteriaceae; genus Edaphobacter. The sequence goes on from DATNEM010000223.1 coordinate 11,836, forward strand.
AATACCCTAGAAACCTGCGATCAACTATAGGTATTGCCTCGCCACGCTTAGGATGATGGCAATAGCCAGAAAGAAGAAAGGCGGGCTCACGGAGAGCCCGCCTTTAGTTTTGGCACGCGAAGCGTCTTTCGTCGTCCGCCCTTCGACTAAGCTCAGGGCAGGCTACGGCTACTCCGCGGCCAGCTCTTCCTGTTCGCCTTCCATGCGCATGAGCTCGAGTTCGCGCTCTTCGGCTTCGATGGCGGATGCGACCTCCTGCTGGACCTGCGCAGCCGCGGCTTCGAGCTCCGGTGAGAGCCCAACGTTGCGGTAGTGCTCCATGCCGGTGCCGGCAGGGATAAGGCGTCCGACGATGACGTTTTCCTTGAGGCCGCGCAGCGTATCCACCTTGCCCGAGATGGAGGCTTCGGTGAGCACGCGGGTGGTCTCCTGGAAGCTGGCCGCCGAGATGAAGCTGTCGGTAGAGAGCGAGGCTTTTGTAATTCCCAAGAGCAGCGAGCGTCCGATGGCGGGACGGCCGCCGTTCATCAGAACGCGCTCGTTCTCCGCGTTGAAGCGGAAGCGGTCCGTCTGTTCCTCGAGCAGGAAGGATGAGTCGCCGACCTCCTCGATCTTGACCCAGCGGAGCATCTGGCGAACGATGGTCTCGATGTGCTTGTCCGAGATGGCGACGCCCTGCAGGCGGTAGACCTCCTGAATTTCGTTGACGAGGTACTGCTGCAGCGCGCGCTCGCCGAGAACTTCCAGAATGTCGTGCGGGTTGCGCGGGCCGTCGATCAGAGCATCGCCGGCGCGCAGCCGCTCGCCTTCCTGCACGTTGATGTAGACGCCGCGCGGCACGGTGTACTCCTCTTCCTGGCCGTTGTCCGCGGTGACGTAGACCTTGCGCTGTCCCTTGGAGATCTCGCCGAAGCGCACGACACCGTCGATCTTGGAGATGATTGCCGGATCGCGGGGCTTGCGGGCCTCGAAGAGCTCGACCACGCGCGGCAGACCGCCGGTGATGTCCTTGGTGCGGGTGGTCTCGCGCGGGATCTTGGCGAGGATGTCGCCGGGGAAGACCTCATCGCCGTCGGCGACCATGAGGTGGGCGCGCGAGGGCATGAGGTAGCGCTTGTTGCCGTTCGCCGCCTTGATGAGGATGGCGGGCTGGCGCTTCTCGTCGGGCGAGTCGCCGACTACGAGGCGCGAGAGGCCAGTGACCTCGTCGACTTCCTCGTTGAGCGTGACGCCCTCCTGCAGGTCCTTGAACTGGACGGTGCCGGCGATCTCCGTAAGCAGCGAGAAGGTGTAGGGGTCCCACTCGCCCAGCGTGGAGCCGAGTTCGACGCGCGTGCCCTCCTCGACCTTCAGCTTGGCTCCGTAGACGATGGCGTAGCGCTCGCGCTCGCGGCCCTTGTCATCGATGATTGCGATGGACCCGTTGCGGTTCATCGCGACCAGGCCGCCGTCCTTGGAGCGGACGGTGACGAGGTTGATGAAGCGCACGGTGCCGGCGTTCTTGGCCTCGAGGTGCGAGGCGTCGGAGACGCGCGACGCGGTGCCGCCGATATGGAAGGTGCGCATGGTGAGCTGCGTGCCGGGCTCGCCGATGGACTGCGCCGCGATGACACCGACGGCCTCGCCCATCTCCACCATCTTGCCGGAGCCGAGGTTGCGGCCGTAGCAGAGGATGCAGACGCCGCGCTTGGACTCGCAGGTGAGCACGGAGCGGATCTTCACCTTCTCAATGCCGGCAGCCTGCACCGCGGAGGCGAGGTCCTCGTCGATCTCCTGGTTGATGTCGACGATGGTCTTGCCTTCGTAGTCCTTGAGCTTCTCAAGCGAGACGCGGCCGATGATGCGGTCGCGCAGCGGCTCGATGGTCTCGCCGGCTTCGATGATCGGGGTGACGTAGATGCCTTCCACGGTGCCGCAGTCGTGCCCGGAGATGATGACGTCCTGCGCCACGTCGACGAGACGGCGGGTGAGGTAGCCGGAGTCCGCCGTCTTGAGCGCGGTGTCGGCGAGGCCCTTGCGCGCGCCGTGCGTGGAGATGAAGTACTGCAGCACGGTGAGGCCTTCACGGAAGTTCGCCGTGATGGGGGTCTCGATGATCTCGCCGGAGGGCTTGGCCATCAGGCCGCGCATGCCGGAGAGCTGGCGGATCTGCTGCTTGGAACCGCGGGCGCCGGAATCCGCCATGATGTAGATCGGGTTGAAGCTCGAGTCTTCGACCTGCTCGCCGGTGTGCGGGTCCGTCATCAGCTCTTTGCCGATGCCGCCCATCATCTCTTCCGCGACGCGATCGGCCACGCCGGCCCAGATGTCGATGATCTTGTTGTAGCGCTCG
>DATNEM010000224.1:0-4412 GCA_035552995.1 Acidobacteriaceae bacterium
GCCTGGCGGACTGCTCTTCTGCCGCCTGGCCTCAACCATTGGGGCGGTCGAGGGGATGGCGTTCGAACCGCTGGGCGGCCGGCGGTTCCGCATGTCGCATGGGCCGGTGTGGCTGCTGGTCGACGAGGCGCTATTGATGAAGCTGACAGGCGACCTCGGTGGGGAGCTGATCGATCCGCTGAAGACGACAGTAGTCCAGGCGCAGCGCTGCATGACGACATGGGTGCTTAAGAAGAAGGAAACGCCGGGAGCAAAGGGACGCACCTTCGTCAGCTCGGGAATGCCGGGACGAAAGGCATAGCTAAACTTCACTGGAGCAGCCGGGTCACCCATCCTTCGCGTAGCGAAGGGTCGGTTCGGAGTAGCAGTTGGCTTCAGCCCCGACCAACTATCAACTGAGAACTGACAACTGTGAACTGAGAACTCACAACGAGCCACTCAATTCCCCGACGGCCGCTCCATCCGATCGATCACCACTGTTTCGATCGTCCCCTTCGCCGGCCTCAGCCGCAGGCCAAGCTCCTGTTCCAGCACAGTGAAGAGCGATGGCGTCGTTGCATCGTCTATCTGCTGCGAAGACCACTCAATGTGGAAGTCGAAACGCCCGTCAAGGCCGGTGTGGTCCTCCACCGGACGCCCCGCCTGCCGCCGCAGCGCCGCCGCAATATCCGCCATGGACATGGCTGTGGCATTCATCTCCACACGCGACCCGCCATTCATGCTCAGGTTTGGCCTTGCTCCATCGGCGCTCCGTTTCAACGCCGGTCCGAGCGCGCCCGGTTTCGCGAGTTCCAACCAGTAAACCGGCCCCTCCTCCTGCTCGCGGTGGAAACGCAACTGGAACCGCTCCTGCAACAGCGAAAGCAGCACCTGCTGGAACTGCTCCGGCGTCTTCGGCTCCGAGTGGTCCGCGGTCACGGCCGTAATGTCGAACAGCTCATCGTTCACCCAGCCCGACGCGCCGGACATGTGGTCGTTGTCTGTCATCAGCGCGATGCGAAGCAGCGTGCCGGCCGTCGTGGCGGTCGCCACAAACCGGCCGCCGGGAAGGAACTGGCGGTTCGACGGCTCGTCGCCGTTGTACGGATGCGGCCGAATCGACACGACCTCAAACTGCAGAGGCGCCGATCCCGCAGCCGGCTGTGACGATACGCGTTGTGCAGCCGCCTGCGCGCGCGCCTGTCCCCAGCCTGCTCCTTGCCATCCCACCGCAGCCAAAGGAAGCAACAAACATCGGCCGAAAGAAACCCGTCGAGTCCCCATGCCTTTGGAATACGCGGAAATCTTCCCGCTGGTTCCCTTCCGGTCACCGGAACTGCCAGTCCATTGCCACCCTTGCGGAAGCGCCGGACATAGCAATCCCCCGCTCCCATATCTCAGGAGCGGGGGGAAATAACCCTGAGTATGCGAAGAAGGAGAGTTCCGCTTCGCGGCATCGAGCGGGCTTTCAATGGATCACGGTCCCATGTGTTCACGAAACCTGATGCAACGGCAGTCATCGCAAACCATTCGCTCCAAACTACTAAAGCAGATACATCGTGACACGACCCAAAAGTGGTACGGCTCTGCCGGGCTTTTGGCGCGAATCTTAAGGGAATCTTAAGCATTCGGGGCGTAGAAGGGGAGGGTCCGCCAATCCTCGCATGTTGAAGGATGACGAGACATGAAAAGGAGCCACCCATTGAGCACGCTTTCGAAGTCTCCCCATCCTCATAACCCACAGCATTTCGACAGGATTGAACAGGCAGCCCCGCCCTACTCAGGCGTGATCGACGTTCTTCGTCCTGCGCTCAAGCAGGTTCAACAGAACGTGGCTCTCAATCCGAACGACCGGCAATCGGCAGAAATTCAGCGATCATTCCAGCGCATGTTGGACGATCTCGAAGCAGCGCAATCGTACGGCGCTGCTTAAAGGAACAGGCAAAGCATTTCAATCAACCGGCACCGGCCAACCGGAACAAACCAAATCTTCGTCTAGAGGAGTGGTATTGAGAATCATCATCTTTGCCAAACGCTTTGAGGGCGGCAGCTGGAAGTCCTGGGAACACGAGTGCGCTCAAGATGAGGTGGAGGCGATGCTGGATTCAGCCGCCGCGAAAGCCTTTTCCCGCACCTTTTCCCGGGTGCCCACGGACGTCGACTACAGGGAAGCTGGGCGCTACGAGTTCGACCGAGCTTACGGCACCCCAGACAAGCCCGCCGAGGGCGATGTGCGCGTGTTGCGAGTTGACGTAATCATCTCGGCCTCCCGCATCGAGGAAGGCAATGACTCCGCCACCGGCAAAAAGTCGGCCTAGCCGCGCAGCTGCGCTGCAAGCACAAAAATCAACCCACAGCCCGATCGACCGACTCTGGTTCGCGCCGCTACACCGCCTGTAGGTAATGCAACCGCGAACTCAATCCGGTAGATTGGTTTCCGTGCTGCGACCTGTATCCACATCCCGCCGCCGTCTCCTCACCAATGCCGCATACGGCGGAGCCATCGCTGTCCTGCGCCCACTGCGCGTTCTCGCCGCGCAGGCCGCTGCGCCCAAGGTCTTCGACGTAACCAAATTCGGCGCGAAGGGTGACGGCACGACTCTCGATACCGCCGCCATCCAGCGCGCGATCGATGCAGCCGCCGACGCCGCGGGCTCCGGCGCCAAATCTCAGGTCCTGCTGCCCGGGGGGAAAAAATTCCTCACCGGCACGCTTCAGCTCAAAGGCGCCATCGACTTCCACCTCGCCGACGACGCCCAGATCATCATCTCCACCAACCGCGAGGACTACCTCGGCGGCCTCGCCAACTCCTCCGACGCTGACCGCATGGCCTCCGCCGCCGGCGGCGTCATCGTCGCCACCAATGTTCAAGGTCTGCGCATCTCCGGCACCGGCACGCTGCAGGGCCGCGCGCGCGAGTTCATGACCGGTTACGACAAGCCCAACGAGTGGTGGCTGCCCAAGCCGTTCCGCCCCAAGATGTTCGTCCTTACCGGCTGCCGCTCGCTCGAGGTCCGCGACATCACCTTCGCCGAGGCGCCCAACTGGGGCCTGCATCTGCTCGGCTGCGAGGGAGTCCTCGTCGACAACGTAAAGGTGCGCAACCTGCTCGACGTGCCCAACTGCGACGGCATCGACCCCGACCACTCGCGCAACGTCGAGATCAAGAACTGCAACCTCGTCTGCGGCGACGACGGCGTCGTCATCAAGTGTTCGCGTCAGCCGCAGGATTACGGCCCCGCCGCCAACATCCACGTCGCCGACTGCGTGATCGAGACGCAGGACGCCGGCCTCAAGATCGGCACCGAAACCACTTCGGATATCCACGACATCCTCTTCGAGCGCTGCCAGATCAAGACCAGTTCGCGGGGCATCTGCATCCAGCTGCGCGACGAAGGCTCGATCCACAACATCGCTTACAAGGACATCACCTTCACCTCGCGCTTCTACTCCGACCCATGGTGGGGCCGCGGCGAGGCCATCTCGTTCACCGCCATCCCGCGCACGCCCGCCACAAAGCTCGGCAAGCTGTATGACATCTCCGTCCAGAACGTCACCGGCCACGCCGAGAACTCCGTCCGAGTTGCGGGCTACCGATCCGCACCCGACGCTCCTTCCTCCATCCACGACATCAGCTTCGACGGCGTGAAGGTCACGCTCGACCGCACCACGCAGTACAAGGGCGGCCTCTTCGACAACCGCCCCACCACCGTGCTGCCGGCCATCGAACCGCACGACACGCCGGGCTTCTCCGTCGAACACGCCGACAACATCACCCTCCACGACTGCACCGTCGCCTGGGGCCCCAATTCGCCCGAGGATTACTCCTACGCCGTCGAAGCCAAAGACGCGCACAACCTGAAAATCGAAGACCTCCACGGCGGCCCCGCCCACATCGCCCTTGGAAAGGCGGTTTCACAATCATGAGAACGCTCCCTGTCACTCTCGTAGCTGCCCTCGTCGCATCGCAGCTCGCACTCGCGCAGAGTTCCACTGCGCCGCCGAACCCGCCATCCTTCGGAGGACAGCCACCCGCATCTGAGGCCGCGGTGCGCCAGGCCGCCGGCGACCAGCCCGAGCAGAAAGCCGCCGTGCCCGCGGCGCTGCCCATCTTCAAGGTCTTCCAGTTTCCCGCAGATCAAGTCCCACGCATCGACGGCGACCCCTCCGACTGGGCGATGGTCCCCGACAGCTACGCCATCACCCTCGTCGACATGCACGACGACGAGCACAAGCACGCCGCGCCCGACCCCAAGGACCTCTCCATCAAGGTGAAGGTCGGCTGGGTCAAAGGCCTCCACCGCCTCTACTTCCTCTATGAGGCCGACGACAACTACTGGGACTTCGCCGACCCCGGCCTGCACAATGACACCTTTGAGATCGTCGTCGATGGCGACCGCTCCGGCGGCCCGCTCGTCCCGCAGTTCCGCAAT
>DATNEM010000225.1:0-3013 GCA_035552995.1 Acidobacteriaceae bacterium
GAACACCTCACCCGCGCGCTGCTTTTCCGGTCGGTAATACCAGCGCCGCAGCAGCGACAGATGATCGCTCAGCGTGGCCGGATCGGCGGTGCGCTTGTTCTGCGACTCCGCAGCCTGCGCTTCGAGCTCCGCAATCGCCGCCTCCGCCCGCGCCTCTGGTGATTCTGTCGGTGTCGGCGCAGCCGTCGCCGTTCCCTCTTCCGCCAGCGGCACCGCCTCAATCATCAGCGGCTGCGCAAACAGCGAGCTGCCCACCGCAGTCTGCTCGCGCACCGCCCTGACCCCCAGCGTCGACAATCGCACCGGCCCAAATAGGCATCCACCTTCCAGCAAAAACAGCGCCGCCATCGGCTCATCCGATGTTTGATCGCGGTGCCGCAAACCCGTGCCCCATTCATCCGGCGCTCCCTGCCGGATGAGTGGGATTGAGCCACTACCCTCAACCGCTCCGCCCTCAGTCGCACGAATACCCTTCGCCATCTTCTGCACAATCACCGCGCGCAACTTTGGTACCGGCGCGACCAGCTCATCCGCCAATGCAATCGCCGCCTTTACCTTCTGTACCTGCTCGTGAATCTCGGCGGCGCGTTCGAAATCCAACTCAGCCGAGGCCTGCTCGCGCTGGGCAGTCAGCTTTTCCAGAAGCGACTCGCCGCGCGTATTCAGGAACGCCTCCACCGCCGCAGCCTCCGCGGAGTAGGCCTCCGCATTCGCCGCAACCTGCGCGCGGTTGCATGGCGCGAGGCATTTGCCCATCTCGCCGTAGATGCAGCCCGGATGCTCCGGCGCGGGATGCAGATCCTCATGGCAGCGCCGGATGAGGAACAGATCCTCGACCGCTTCGCAGTACTGGTCCGCCGCCGCTCGCGAACGGAACGGTCCATACGTCTGGGCCAGCCCACGCTTCGTCAGCCGGTTCGTCGAATAGATTCGCGGAAAAGGATTTTCCGCCGCGAAGCGCAGGAAGAAAGGCGTGTGCAGCCGCAGCCTGCGCCGCGCCTCCTCCGCACCGAAGATCGCCGCACTCGCCCGGTACAGCACCAATAATGATTCAAACTCGGAGCCCGTGACGGTGTATTCGATCCGCGCGACGCGCGAAGAAAGATTCAGCCGCTTCGAGAGCAGCGGTCTGCCCTCTGGTGCGGATTCAGAACGGCGCGCATCCGACGGCGCCAAGAGCCGCTGCATGCGTCGCTGCAGGTTCGCCGTGCGGGTCAGGTACGGCTGAGCATTCTCGTCCGCTCCACGCAGCGCAAACACTCCCGGCAGCGCCGGCACGCCGCGCAGAATCTCGGCCGCCCGTTCCGGCGCAAACGGCAGCGAATGCTCGAACTCAAACCGCCCAGCCACACCAGGATTTTAGCTGGGCCAGTACCGCGTAAGCGCGTGGACATCTTGGCGAGGCTCCGGGCAGCGCTGCAGCAACCCCGGCATCCTTTTTAATCCGTGCTTCTATCCGCGTTCATCCGTGTTAAGCCTTTTGCTCCTGGGAATCCTTCGCTAGCTTCCGGCAATAGTCATCCCATCCACGCGCAGCGTCGGCGCGGCCGCGGAGCTGCGGAAAACGAGATCGCTGCCAATCGCCGTGATGTTGCGGTACATGTCCTTCAGGTTGCCGGCGATGGTGATCTCTTCCACCGGATACGCCAGCTCGCCGTTCTCGATCCACAGCCCCGCCGCGCCCTGCGAATAGTCGCCCGTCACCAGGTTCACGCCGAACCCCATCGTCTCGGTCACGTACAGCCCGCTGCGCACGTCGCCGATAATCTGCTCCGGCGTCAACATGCCCGGCTGTAGAAAGAAATTCCCCGCGCCGATGCCCGGATTCGACGCCAACGACCGCGCCGCATTGCCCGTGGACCGGATACCCAGCTTGCGCGCCGTGTACGTGTTGGCAACGTAGTTCTTCAGCACACCGCGCTCGATCAGCACTGTCCGCCGCGTGGGCAGGCCTTCGCCGTCGAAGGGAGAGGTGCCAAAGCCGCCAACGCGGATGGTGGTGGCTCGATCCCACTCATCCCGCGATGAGGCCACGGGATGAATGGGGCGCGGATCGGTGGCAGTTCGAGTACCCGGAACGGGGTGCTCGAACACCAGCGTCCCATCGTCGATCACCGTCACGTTTTCGCCCGCCACCTGCTCGCCCAGCTTGTCCGCCAGAAACGTTGCGTGGCGATACACAGCATCCGCATTCGCCGCGTCGAACAGGTTCCCGATCAGCGATCGCGCAATTTCCGGGGCAAACACAATCGGCGCTTGCTGCGTGGGCACCCTCCGCGCGCCCAGACGCCGCAGCGCTCGCCGCGCCGCTTCCTGTCCGATCGCAACGGGGTCCTCCAGCAGCCGCGTCGTCCGTGACGACGAGTACCAGTAGTTGCGCTGCATCTTGCCTTCAGCGTCCTGCGCAATCGGCTGCGCCGAGAAACCCGCATACGTCCGGCGGTACTCCCCCGCAAACCCGCGCGAGTTCACCAGCACCTTATGAAAGGTCGACGCATCGTAGTTCCCGCCCGCGGAATTCTGGATGCGCGTGTCGTACGCCATCGCCGCAGCCTCGACTGCCTTTGCCGTCTCAATGCGCTCGGCGGGGTCCTGCTCCACCACATCCGCGAAATACAGCTTCTGCGCGGCCGCATCGTGCTGGCCGAACTCATCCGGTTCAGGCAATCCCGCAAAAGGATCGGGCGTCGTAATCCGCGCCAGCTGCACCGCGCCCGACACCAGCCGGCCTAAGCTCTCAGAAGAAGGGTCCGACGAACTGGTCGACGCCGTCCTCTGGCCCTCATTCGCGCTGGCGATATACACTCGCAGCCCAATGGCACGCGAGCCGGACTCCTTCAGCGTCTCCACCTGCCCCAGCCGCACGTGCGTAGAGAACTCATCGCCGTCATACACCACCACCTCGGCGTCCGTCGCGCCTGCCTTCAGCGCGCGCCCAAGCACATCTGCCGCGAGCCCCTTCAAGTCCGTTGTAGTAATGGCTTCCACCTGCCCCATTCTAGCGAACGCATTT
>DATNEM010000226.1:0-6308 GCA_035552995.1 Acidobacteriaceae bacterium
GTAATCGTCATGCCTTGTACGCCGATCTCCACCAGCGCATCCTTTACCGCGTCCAGCTTCGATGGCTGAATCACCGCTTCAATCTTCTGCATCTCGCGTTCCTTCCTTCTGCTGCTCTTCTAAAGCTCTAGCATAGTAACCTGCATGCCTGTCCAGCGGCTATGTCAGATGCGGGCCTCTGTGGACCGGATACCTGCATCGACAACAGCGCATCCATGCATCCTCCCTTGTGCGCCGCGTTGGATCAATGCGCCCATTCGTAGCCTTCCTCGCCGTGCTGTGTGAGATCGAGTCCTGTCTGCTCATCCGCCGCGCTCACACGCAGCCCAATGGTCTTGTCGACGACAAACAGGATCAGCAGGGTCCCTACAATCGACAGCACCCACGCAATCGCCACTCCGCCGATCTGATGCACCACCTGCATCCCGTTGCCTTCAATCAGGCCGGTTCCCTTGCCCGCGCCGAAGATCGGGTTGACCGTGCTTGACGCAAACACTCCGGTCAACACAGCGCCGATCGTTCCACCTGCTCCATGCACGCCGAAGGCATCCAGCGAGTCGTCATAGCCGAACCATATCTTCACCTTCACCACCATGTAGAAGCAGGCCACGCCGGCGACCAGGCCGATCAAGAGCGAACTCATCGGCCCCACGAAACCGCTGGCGGGCGTAATCGCGACCAGCCCCGCCACCGCGCCGGAAATCGCGCCAAGCGCCGATGGTTTGCCATTGCGGATCCACTCCGCCGCGCTCCAGCCGATCGCCGCTGCCGCTGCTCCAAAATGCGTCGCCACAAATGCAGACGTTGCCAGCGTGCCCGCCGCCAGCGCCGAGCCTGCATTGAATCCAAACCACCCCACCCACAGCAGGCATGCGCCAATGAAGCTCAGCACCACCGAGTGCGGTTGCATCGCCTCCTTCGGATATCCGATCCGTTTGCCGAGATAGAGCGCAGTCACCAGCGCCGAGACTCCCGACGTCACATGCACCACCGTGCCGCCTGCAAAATCGAGACACGGAATCTTGCCGCCCACCGCATTCAACAGGCCGCCCACTCCCCACACCATGTGGGCCATCGGGCTGTACACCACAATCGTCCACAGCACCATAAACACCAGCATCGCCGAAAACTTCATCCGCTCCGCAAAAGCGCCCGTGATGAGCGCCGGAGTGATAATCGCAAACATCAATTGATAGATCATGAATGTCTGCAGCGGAATCGTCGGCGCATAGGCGCTCGTGTCGCCGCCTACTCCGCGCAGAAACATATTGTGCAGCCCGCCGATAAACGCGTTTCCACTGCCGAAGGCCAGTGAGTAGGTCACCAATGCCCACAACACCGTTACGACGGCCATCATCGCGAAACTCTGCATCATCGTGCCCAGCACATTCTTCTTGCGCACCAGCCCACCGTAAAACAGCGCCAGCCCCGGGCCGGTCATCATCAATACCAGCGCCGCGCTCACCAGCATCCAGGAGTTGTCGCCCGACATCTGCGCCGTCGCAATCGCCTTCTGCTGATCCCCAACCTGCTTCTCCAGCGCGGCGATCCGGTCGGAGCTGGAGACCGGAACGGTTTGCGCGGCTGCCGTCACGGGCGCCTGCGCCTCCACTTTCATTGTGGCCATCGCCATCACGGCGCACGCCATCACTAAACCCTTCGCAAGCCACACACGCATCCCTAGCTCCACCTCACGTCCTTCCAACTATGCAGATTTTTGGGGTTTCCCGCCCTGTGACGGTCCAACTGCCTTAAAAGGTTACATGACAGGACATAAGGAACCCATGAAGATTTGCCTTTTATTGGGCCGGAGTCCAGTTCCCGTCTTCATCGAAACCGCCCGGTGCCGAGAGCTCGAAGCCAGGCTGCTCAGTTGGCATTGCGGATCCAGACCTCATTGCCCCGCCGCCGCGTATCCGCGCTCGCGCATCCACTTCATCAGCAGGTCCGGCCAGACCGCCAGTTGCGGATTCGCCGCCGCCAGCCCCACACCGTGCGCTCCATGCTGGAAGAGGTGCATCTCCGCCGGCACGCCCGCCTTCACCAGCGCGGTGTAAAACATTACGCTGTTCATCACTGGCACTGTCCGGTCATCCGTCGTCTGAAAAAGGAACGTCGGCGGCGTCTGCGCCGTCACATGCAGCTCCGCCGACATTGCATCGATCTGAGCCTGCGTCGGCGAATCGCCCAGCAGATACGTCCTCGATCCTTTGTGTACGTAGGGATCTTCCATCGTGATCACTGGATACGCCAGGATCAGGAAGTCCGGCCGGCTCGACTGCTGGTCAATCGGGTCCGACGACGACGAATTCCCCGCGTCGAATTGCGTCCCCGCCGTCGCCGCCAGGTGTCCGCCCGCGGAAAATCCCCACATGCCGATATGGTCCGTCGCAATTCCATACTGCGCCGCATTCGCCCGCACCGTGCGGATTGCCCGTTGCGCATCGCCCAGCTCGATCGGGTTATGGTACTTCGGCCCGAGGCGATACTTCAGCACAAAGGCCGCGACTCCATGCGCGTTCAGCCAATGCGCAACATCCGTGCCCTCCTTGGCGTAAGCAAGATGCGTATAACCCCCGCCCGGCGCAACCACCACGGCTGTCTTCGTCGGGTTCGACGCCGGAAGAAACGCCTGCAGCGTAGGCGTATCGTCAGCGGCCGTGCCCAACGCGCCCGGCGCGCCGTTCGGCCATAATGGGGCCGCAGGCGGGCAGCCTGCGCAGGCCACCTGCGCCGCAAGGCTGTCAGGCGCTGCTGCCGCCGGTACCTGCACCTGTGTTGTTGTTTGAGCAAGCGCAATAGTGCCAGCCACGGCCAACAACGTCGCGGAAACTGCCCCCATCCGCATCATCCTCATGAACTCACTTCCCGGCATCGATCCTCCCGCTACTTCATCGCGAACCATCCTAAGCGTCCGGAGAGTTTTCGTCACCGGAGATGAAGCGCAAGACAGGTCGATGCAGCAAACATACGCGATCACGGTCTTTCGCTGCGGAGATGAAGAAGCGGCTCGGCGGGATGGAACTCGCGTGCGAGACGCGCGGCTTCCTGCGCGGAGACGGGGGTGACGGCAATCGGCAGGGCGAGGTAGAACTCGATCTGCGATTCAGCTGGAATGACGGCAGCTTCGCCGCGGCTGGAAGCTGCGGCAAGCGCTCCCACGCCGGCGCCGACAGCTGCGCCGCCGCCAATATCGGCCAGCTTGGTCTCGCGCGAGGCGTAAGGCTTATCGCCGGCGACGACTGCGCCCGCGAGCGCTCCATACTCCACGCCGCCGATGGTGTCGATGGCGGTCTGTCCCCCTTTGCCGGAGCGATCGACCTCGATTCGGTAGGTGTAAAGCGGATAGCTGACACCTTCGAGCTCAAGCGAAGTGAGCTTGATTTCGAGGTGAGAATCGCCCTTGAGGCGGCCAGCCTGGCGCGAGTGAACGACGATTCCACGAAGGGCCGCGCCGCGCGGAAGGTTATGGATGACAACATCCTGGTTCAGCATGAAGACGAGCGGCGCCCCTTCCCGAGCGTGCTCCGTGCTGATGGCCGTGGTGGTGAGGACCCGCAGCGGCGTGTTCTCGAGAATGACGACGGGCGCGGAGGTCGTAGCGATCTGCGGCGACGGCAGAGTAGTTTCCGATTGGTTTTGGTTTTGGGCGCGGACAACACCCGGCGCGAGAACAAGCAGAGACAAGACCAGGAAGGCATGGGGCCGCATGGAATCTCCTTCTTGTTGCGCAAAAAGGATAACAGGGGCGTCCGCAGCCCGATTTGTTCAACCTTCAGCTAAGCTCGGCGATCACCTCGAAATGGCGCATGCTACTCGGCTGAATCACCGCAGTATCGCGATGTGCTCCACCCGCCGTGCCCTGCTTACCGTTCACGTTAACGCTGTTGACCTTCTTCCCCACCGGCGGGCGGAACGTAACGTGGAGATTCTTCGGCAGGCGGTCGGACATAGGCAGCGAAACCGTGACTGCCGGCGTATCCTCCTCTCCCTTCTCGAAAAAATGAATCTTCCTGACTTGACATATATTCTTATATAGGAATATACAGATGGACATGGCAAGGGCAGCGACGACAACGGATGTCTTCAATGCAGTAGCCGAGCCGCGGAGGCGCGACATTATCGCGCTGCTTGCGGACGGCCAGGAATGGGCAGTGAACGATGTCGTCGCGCGCATGCGGATGGCTCAGCCGGCCGTCTCCAAGCACCTTGGCGTGCTCCATAAGGTCGGCGTGGTTACGCGCATCAAGCGCGGTCAGCACCGGATGTATCGTCTCGACGCAGCCCAGCTCAAACCGATCCACGATTGGGCAAAGACATTTGAGCAGTATTGGAATAACCAGATCGATCGCATCAAGGAGCGGGCCGAGCAGAAGGCGATGGACCGAATTGCGCGAGAGAACACGAAGCACGGCACGCGCAAGGAAATTAAGTAACGGTTAGGAACAAACACACAAACAGGAGAAAGCAGATGCCGGTAACAGTTGCAGAACAAACAATCCACACACTGGAATTCACGCGGGAAGAATTGATCGCCGCGCCAATCGATGTCGTCTTCGAAACGATGCTCGAAGAACTTGGCCCTAACAACGTGCGGCCTACTGGCGAATCCCTTTCGATGAAGCTCGAGCCATGGCCAGGCGGCCGCTGGTTCCGCGATCTCGGCGACGGCGCAGGCCACTGGTGGGGAAACGTGCAGGCGATTAAAGCGCCCACCCTGCTGGAGATCTCCGGCCCACTCTTCATGTCATACCCATCGATGAACAACGTGCAATATCGCCTGAAAGAAGAAAACGGCGCCACGCGCCTCAGCTTCGTCCATCGCGGGATCGCTTCCATCGCCTTCGATCCGAAGATCGCGGAGCAATGGAAGGGCATTGAAGGCGGCTGGGGCAGCATGATCGAACGGATTCGGACGAAAGCTGAAACGAAATAATAAATAGACGGCAACGATCGCTTGGATTGGCCCCGCACAGCATGTGGAGCAAAGGTATCGACGTGACGAGTTCCTACTCTTCTCGCGTAATGAGGGCGCTGGCGGAAGCCATCGCCTTCCAACCCACTCAACAGACTCGCGTCGTTGCCGCCTCCTGCCTTCCCGAAGGAAACAGTCATCTAACGAATGATTCGCTGGACATTCCGGCATCATCCGTAAACCCGAACACGCAGTCATAGAGAGAAGCGAGTGCAATAGACAGACAACAACCAGCCGGGAATATGCCTCTGGTGAAAATACGCCTGCGGCGCTAACGCACCAGGCTCGTCGCCAGTTCCACGTACAACTCCACACAGTCCAGCAGCTCCTGCTTTCGGATCCGCTCATGCGGCGTGTGCGCGACGTGAATTGATCCCGGCCCCAGCAGGAACGGCTCGCCCCAGTTCGTCAATGACGGAATATCGGTCGCGAACTTTGCCACCATCGTGGGCAGCGATCCCACGCGCCTCATGCGAATGCACGCCAGATCCAGCGAGAACGTCACATCCGCACGGCCCGCGACCACACGCTCGATCTCCGGCTTCAAGTCCTCCGAAGGCCCAACTGTCCGGATCAGCAGATGCGCCTCCGCCTTGTCGGAGATCACATTGGGCGCGTAGCCGCCGGAGATGAGCCCGACATTCAGCGTCGCCGACCCAATCTCCGGCTCAAACGGCAACGGCATCGCGAGCACGTCGTGCAGCGCCTCCACCAGCTTCACAATCGCCGACTCGCCCAGCTCCGGATACGCCGAATGCGCCATCTTGCCCTTCGCGCGCAGCTCCACGCGCAGTGCGCCTTTGGTGGCGATGGCCAGGCGATTGTCGGTCGGCTCTCCGTTGATGAGAAAGCGCGACCCGCGCGGATTCTCATTTGCCACTTTCGCGCCTGCCGAGTCGCGCTCTTCGCCGACCACAAACAGCATGCCCACCTTCACACCCGCATCGCGTAGCCGCTCCGCCGCGGCCACCTGCGCCGCAATGATTCCCTTCGCGTCGCACACACCGCGCCCGTACAGAAACTCGTCATCCTCCGTGCACGCGTAGAACGGCGGCACCGTATCCATATGCGTCGAAAGAACGACATCCGGCGTCTCGCCCCGAGTAGCCGCATAGACGTTGAAGCGCGGCGCGGAGGCATCAGGAGAAGGCTGTTCACCAGCCTGCGACACCGGCATCTTCTCTACGGCCCAGCGCAGCGACGCAAGAAAGTCCGCGAGGAACGCGCCCACCGCGCCCTCGTTATACGAGATGGACTCGATGTTGACGAGCTTTCGCGTCAGGTCGATGGGATCGATTGCCATGAAGCTACAGGATAACCCGCCGCATTAGAC
>DATNEM010000227.1:0-9238 GCA_035552995.1 Acidobacteriaceae bacterium
GCCGGGCTGATCCAGATGCGGCCCGCGTGCAGCATGCCTTCGTGGCCGTCGGACTCCGCGGCCGGCGCGGCCTCTCTCTTTGCGCGCGGCGCGGCAGCCTTCATCTCGTGTGCCTCGCGCTCTTCACTGGCAAACAGCGCGCCGGATTCTGTTTTCGCGGCCCGACCGCGTATTGGGACCTGATAATCCGATACCGGCATGGTTGCCTCGGACAACATGCGCGCGCGTCGCTCCGGCAGCTCCTGCTTGAAACCGGTGGCGATGACGGTGATCTTCACTTCGTCCTTCATGCGCTCGTCCTGCACTGCACCGAAGATGATGTTGCAGTCCTCATGCGCAGCGTTCTGGATGATGGTGGAGGCCTCGTTCACTTCACTGAGCTTCAACGTACTTGAACCAGTGATGTTGATGAGGATGCCGCGCGCGCCGTCGATGGCACCGGACTCCAGCAGCGGGCTGGCCATCGCAGCCATCGCCGCGTCCATCGCGCGGTTCTGCCCGCGCCCCGTCGCGGTGCCCATGACGGCGTAACCCATGCCGGCCATGGTGGTCTTAACGTCGGCGAAGTCGCGGTTGATGACGCCGGGAATGGTGATGATGTCCGAGATGCCCTGCACGCCCTGCCGCAGCACGTCGTCCGCGATGCGGAAGCTCTCAAAGAAGCCCGCGTCTTTCGCGACGGCGAGCAGCTTCTCGTTCGGGATGACGATCAGCGTGTCGACGGACTCAAGCAGTTCCTGCATGCCGCGCTCGGCCTGCATCATGCGGCGCTTGCCCTCGAATGCGAAGGGCCGTGTGACCACCGCGACGGTGAGCGCACCCATCTCGCTGGCAAGCGATGCGATGACCGGGGCGGCGCCGGTGCCGGTCCCGCCGCCAAGGCCAGCGGTGACGAAGACCATGTCCGCTCCTTCGAGCGCCTCGATGATCTTGTCGGAATCCTCGAGGGCCGCGCGTCGGCCCACATCCGGGTTCGCGCCCGCACCCAGACCGCTGGTGAGCTTGACGCCAAGTTGCAGTTTGACGGGAGCGTTCGAGAGCTGCAGCGCCTGCGCATCCGTATTGGCGGAGATGAACTCGACGCCTTCCATGCGCGCCGCGATCATGCGGTTGACGGCATTGTTGCCGCCACCGCCCACACCGATCACCTTGATCGTTGCTGCCTTCGGCGCTTCTTCCTGATATTGAATGCGGAGATCGTCCATCTCACCCATCGTCTGCTGCTCCCTCGTGTGCTGCTGTGCCTGGTTCCTGGGGCTTCGCGCTCCGGGCTTTGCTGTCCGCGAATCGGATTTCCGAAATCGCATTTCCCTATCTCGAACCTCGAACCGCGAACCTCGACCCTTGTTTACTCATCTTGCAACGGCGGCTGCTGTGAAGAAATACGCGAGTGCGAAAAGGAACCACGCTCGATACTTCTATTTGATCGATGAGATTTCAGCGCTCCAGAATCGGCTGACCCAAGAAACTTTCGGGAACTTTTGCGACGGGTGGTATGCTTCCGCCATTCGGAGAACCCACCTACCCATGAGCCGCACGTTCTCTTGCGCTGCCCTCTTCCTTTTGCTGTCGCTGCCTCCCGTTGCCGCAACCGCGCAGACGCCCGCCGCAGCGTGCGGCGCACCGCCGGCAGTGCTCACTTCAACCCAGTCGAATATCTTCAGCGAACAGCAGGAGCAGTGGCTCGGCGATGCTATGGCGGACCAACTGGAGCCTTATTTCAAGCCGGTACAGGACCCCGGCGAAAATCTATATCTCGACCGGATCACGAAGCGTCTGCTTGCTGTTTTGCCGCCCACAAAGATCCAGTTCCGCGTGATTCTGGTCGAGTCTTCAGAGGTCAACGGATTCTCACTCGCCGGAGGCCGTGTGTACCTCACGCGCAAGCTGGTCGCCAGCGCTCAAACCGAGGATGAAGCTGCCGGCGTGATTGCGCATGAGATGGGACACATCCTCTCGCACCAGATCGTTGACGAAACAGCGGCGGACATGAGGCGGCTGCTCGGAATGACGAGCGTCGGCGACAAAGCTGACATCTACGCCCGGTTCCAGCAGTTGATGGATGCGCGCATGAAGGACAAGCACCCGGAAGCCCGAGCGAACAGCGACGAGAAACAGGAGGAAGCAGACCTTGTCGCGGTGTATGCCATGGCGGCCGCTGGATACCGTCCGCAAGCATACTCTGAGTTCTGGGACCGGGTGAATTTCGTACGGGGCAAGACAGGCAATGCAGTAACGGACTTCTTCGGCATCACCACACCCGACTCCAGGCGGCTCCGAGCAATTCAGAAGCTCGTAACGGCATTGCCTCTGGGCTGTGGCGGATCGGGATCCAACGACTCCTCTGATTTCGAAAAGTGGCACAGCCTAGTGGTGGCCAACCAGGCAAGTACGGTGGGGAGCGACTTCAAACCTTTGCTGGAATCGACTCTCACGCCGCCATTGCGCATGGACCTGGAGTGGCTGCGCTTCAGCCGCGACGGCAAATATATCCTCGCGCAAGATGAGGGCTCCATCTTCGTGCTGAGCCGTGATCCCTATCAGCCGCTATTTCGCTTTGACGCCGAGGACGCTCTGGAGCCAGAGTTCACTCCGGATTCGCAGCGCGTCGTCTTCCACACCCGGGGTTTGCACACCGAAGAGTGGAGCATCACAGACCGCAAGCTGGTTGCCTCACATGAACCTCTAAGCCAGAGAGGTTGTATTCAAACGAAGCTTGCCCCCGACGGCCGAACCCTCTTTTGCATTTCATTCCGGGGCGACATGGATGGCACGCTGACCCTGACGGCGCTGGACACCACAAGCGGCAGCGTCCTTTATGAGAAGAAAGACTTCTTCACGCCGACTGGCGAATACCTGCTGCGGTTGCTGGTGAGTGCACAGTCTTCTATACCAACCGATGTCATGCCAGGCGGTTTCTCAGCGGACGGGAATTATCTGTTGATCGGGCCAGGCAATGACAAGGTGGCCTTTGATCTGCGGACGCGGAGCACAGTTTCCATAGGGTGGGAGTTGAAGCAACAGATCGTAGGCGCGTACGCGTTTATCGGAGACGACAAAGTTGTCGGCGAGGCGCTTAATGCACGGGACAGTGGTGTGTTCAGCTTTCCGCAAGGCAAAAGAGTCGCAGCGGCGCCGTTCCGTCTTGAAGACCTTGAGCCGGTCACGCAGGGCGAATATGTGCTCAGCCATGACATCAAGGATTATGCCATCGGACTGGCAGACGTAGCGCAGGCGAAGTTCATCGCCGGCTCAAAGACTTCCTCGATGGACGTCTGGAGTGGGTTGCTTGCAAATGAGGGGATTGATGGCTCGGTGACGCTGCGCAAGATCGCCGATAGTACGGGCAAGCCGGAATCGACGACTCTGCCGCTTAGCCCGCTTGCCGGTTCATTGCGCACAGCATTGTCCACTGATGGAAGACTGCTCGCGCTCTCTACGCGAACCCGTGGAGGTGTTTGGGACGTCAGCAGCGGCCGCCTGCTGACGCTCTTCCGTGGGTTCGATTCAGCCATGTTTGCGCCTGACAATTCGCTCGTCGCCCAGTTTCCTAAGTACGGAAAAAACGACCGTGGTATTGTCCACATCACATTCGCACCTTTGGCCAGCACGTTGATGCCCTATAAGGAGGACGATGACACATCACTTACCTTCGGCATGCTGGAGCAATGGAAGCACCCGGACAAAAAGCATACGGAATGGACCGTCCGCAAACTCGAAGACAACAGCGTCATGTGGAGCAAAACCTATGAAGGTGAGGGTCCCGGCCATACGTACAACCTTGTCCCAGGGCAGACAATCCTTAGTTTTCTTCTGACAAGCGATGCGGCAAAGGCAAGGCTAAAGGAGATGCCGGAGCTTACCACACAAGCTGCGGCCGTGAAGGATAAGAATATGGGCCGATTGATCCAGGTGATCGACAACACCAACGGCAAAGTCCTCCACGAATTCATATTGACCGTTCCGCTGACCTACACCGGCGTGGGTGGCATCAATATTGTCGGTCAGAATCTATATCTCTCCAGCGGGGATAACCGGACGATGACCTATTCGCTGGAAAACCGCACGCAACTGCGACAGCTCTTCGGCTATGTCGCGGCGGTAGACGCGGCCTCCAATCGCATCTGCACCGTCAATCGCCGGGACGAGGCAATCGTTTACGATGCAGAGGGCCGTCAATTGGCGACGTATCACACTGGTTCCCCGTTGCGGTTAGCGCACTTTGAGCAGGACGGCAAACGTCTGCTGTTGTTGACCGCCGACCAGAAGATCCAGATCGTTGAGATCGCTCCAACTGTGACCAACTGACCGCGTTCGCAGCCAACGATAATTTTTCCTATGCCCATTGCAAAGCTTACGGTGGAGGTTGCTATCCCGCACGCGCAGTCTATCAAGGACCGCAGGCAGGTTGTGCGATCGATGAAGGACAAGCTGCGGCATGGCTTCAATGTCTCCGTGGCCGAACTGGACGATGCGAGCCTTTGGAACCGCGCGACGCTCGGGCTTGTCGCGATCTCAAACTCGGCGGAGTATCTGGCGGGGCAGATGCGCGAGATCGACGATGCGCTCTACCGTCTGGCCGCTTCTCTGGGCGCGGAGGTGGTGGACTCCTGGGTGGAGATGGTTGGCGAGTAAAAAAGAATCACGCGCCATAAGCTCAATAGCTCTAAGCTGATAGCTCCGAAGCACGGCTGTCTGGGGCGAATCCATGCGCCAAAAACTGATATTCTTAGGTGTTTGAGGAATTCGCATTAATGCCGGAACCACGAGGCCGAACCTATCATCGCAATCGCGTCGCCAGCACCTTTTCCGAAGAGATCGGAGCGATGCTCGAGGGCGAACTCTCCGACCCTCGCATCGGTCCGAGCCATGTGACGGACGTGGTCCTCGCGCCGGGCGGCAAGAGCGCGCGCATCTTCGTCGCCGTCGACGGCAGCGAGGAAGAAGAGGAGTCCACGCTGGCCGCGCTGATGACCGCGCGTGGGTATATTCGCTCGCAACTGCGCGAGCGCATGGGCGTGCGGCATGTGCCGGAGCTGACCTTCGCGATCGATCGCTCGGAGAAGTTGACCGGCCGCATCGACGAAATCTTATCCAGGTCGCGCGCACGCGAGGCTCGCAGCCGCAAGCGTGAAAGCAGTGAGCAGGTCACGACACCGACTGTGGCTGACGTGCCGGCCGAGCAGCGCAACTGAACCGCAATGCAGACCACACCGCAGATCGTAACACTCTCCGGCCGAATCTTCTTCGGCTCTGATAGCCTTGTGGGGCTCAACTCCCCTCAGAGCGCGCGTCTGGTCTTTATCTGTTGATGCAATTCCTGACCGAACCCGCAGAACCCGTCGCAAGCGCCGAGGAGGGGCAGCGCCGAGGCTTAGGCGCCGTCGCCGTCGCGTGGCTGCGTGCAAAGGTAGTCCAACTCCATGGCGGCAAGCCGTGGGAGTTCGTCGTTTTCCTGGTGATGACCAGCGTGCTGCTGTTTTACGGCCTGGTGCCGATCTTCGGCGGCGACCAGGTGGGCCTTGTTGGCGCGGATGAACCCCGTTATGCGCAGATCGCACGTGAGATGCTGACCGCGCACAATAGCGTCTGCGCGGAGCTTCACGCGGAGATCGTACCGCACAGCCTGCACTGGCAAGACATCAAGGCGTCCGCGCGCTGCCTGGATGCCGGCACCGTCACGCCGATCCTTTACGGGCATCCGTGGCTGGAGAAGCCGGCGCTTTATTACTGGCGGGCCATGAGCTTCTTCAAAGAGTTCGGCATCTCCGACTGGTCTGCGCGGCTGCCTTCGGCGACCGGAGCCTGGTTGCTGATCGCAATGATTTTTCTGCACATGCGGCGCTTCCGGCCTGGAGGGCAACTGGATGCGGCGCTGATTACCGCCAGCTGCGTTGCAGTGATCGGCTTTTCGCGCGGCGCCTCGACCGACATGCAGCTGGCAGCGCCGTTCTGCATTGGGATGCTTGGCTGGTATGCGTGGTATGAGACGGGCAAAAAGTACTGGCTGTTCGATCTCTACTTCTTCGGAGCGGCGGCGACGCTCGCAAAGGGCCCTGTCGCGCCGTTCCTGGCTTTGGGCATTATCTGTCTCTTCCTCGGCCTCAGGCGCGAGTGGACCGCGCTGCGGCGGACGATCTGGATTCCCGGCGTGCTGCTCTACCTCGCCATGGTGATGCCGTGGTACATCGCTGTGCAGCGCGAGAATCCCACGTTTGTCGAGCAGTTCATCGTGCAGCATAACCTCAAGCGCTTTGCCACCGACATGTACCAGCACAGGCAACCCTTCTGGTACTTCGTTGCCGTAGCCATCGTCGGCCTGATGCCGTGGACGGTGATCGCGGTCCGTGCGGTGGCCGCGGCCATGAGCGATTCAATCGCCGAATGGAAGGTGAGGCTGCATCCGAAGCACTACTTCGGCCTGCCGCGCACCGGCGACGCGTTTCCGGAGTTCCTGGTTCTGTGGGCGCTCTTCCCTATCGTCTTCTTCAGCTTTTCTCAGTCCAAGCTGCCCGGCTACATCCTGCCTGCGGTGCCCCCAATTACGATTCTTACCGGCGATTACCTGAACCGCATCCGGCGGCAGGGCATGCCGAACTGGCTGCTGTGGTCGCACGCGGCGATGTGCGCGCTGATGACGTTCGTCATCGTGCTTTCGCCCCAGCATATGGTGTACGAGACGCTGGTGCCTTCGCGCGGCTGGCTGCTCGCGGCTTCGGCGGCGGCGGCCCTGGTCTTCTTTGCTGTGGTGCAGACCATCCGCATCGGGGGCATCTCGCATGTCCGTAACGCGACGCTGTTTCCGGTGCTGGCGGCGATGGTGTTTTTGCTGGGCTTTCATGGCCGCGATCTTGATCTGAACTACTCCGCGCGGCCGCTCGCTCGCGAGATGCAGCATCTGGCGCCGAACGTGCGTCCTGTGGCCGTTCACGACGTGAAGCGCGACATGGTTTACGGGCTGGCCTTCTATCGCAATGAAGAGCCCATCGATTACAAGGATGGCGTCCCGTATGCGGAACATCTGCTGGTGATCCCGTCGCGCGAGTCTTCGGAGTTGGATAAGTGGCTTGCCGGCCGTATGTACGCGCCATTGTTTCTATATCCAGAGCAGGGTCTGGCCGTATATCGCGTGTACGCCTTTCACTAAGCCTTTCCGCGGGATGGCTCTCGACGAACCTATGCTCTAGCGGGTAACTTGGTTCGGCGCGAAACTTGCCCTGCGGGACCCTGTTATGTCGAGCTTGCCGGTGACTCCACAAGTCGAAGTGCTGGACCTGCGCCACTTCTCCGCGCGGCAACTGCGCCCCCTGCTGGAGCGGGAGGCGGACACCTGGCGCGAACGGCTGCGCTGGGACTATCGCAACTCCACGGAGCTCCTGCTCGGCTACCTCGACTCGCACATTTTGAACGGCTATGTCGCGCTCGATCAGGGGCGCGTGTGCGGTTATAGCTTCGCCGTCTACGAAGGACGCAAGGCGGTGATCGGCGATGCATTTGCGGCAGGCCATCGCTCCATGGCGGACGCGGACGCGACCCGCGTGCTGCTGGAGCACATGATCGAGATGCTGCGGCATTCCCCGGCGGTCGACCGCGTCGAGTCGCAGCTCTTGCTCTACGATTCGGGTGAATTTGCGGACCTTTTCCGCGGACCGGAGTTCACCATCCATCCGCGGCTGTTCCTGGAGCGGGAGTTGCGTCGGCCCGTTGAGGTTGCGGCATCGCGCGCCCTCCCACCCGAACTGGAGCTGGTGCAGTGGACTGCGCCGGTCTACCAGGCGGCGGGCGAGCTGATCTACGCCTGCTATGTCGGGCATTCCGATTCGCAGATCAACGATCAGTACCGCTCGCTGCACGGCTCGCTGCGCTTTCTGCATAACATCGTCCGCTTCCCGGGCTGCGGCGCGTTTGAGCCCGGTTTCTCCTGGCTGCTGCGCGAGCGGCGCACACGCGCGCTGGTTGGGATGGTTCTCTGCTCGCGCGTGATGGAAGATGTTGCGCACATTACGCAACTCTGTGTGCTGCCGGCGTTTCGCGGACGCGGGCTGGGCCGCGCGCTGCTCGAGTGCACCTCGGACACGCTGCTGCGCGCAGGCTTCTCAGCGATTACATTGACGGTCACGGAAGGCAACAAAGAAGCTGTGGAGCTTTATCGCAGCTTTGCATTCACGCCGCGGCACCGGTTCGATGCGATGGTGCTGGACACGCGCTACAAGGCGCGCTAGTCGTCTGCGGGCAGCGGCTCAGAGCCACGCGGCGGCCGGCGGAAGCGAACGAGCCAGACAAGAAAACAGAGCACGCAGGCGCCGCAGGTGTCGAGCAGGACATCAGACGGAACACCTGTGCGGTTCGCCAAAAAACTCTGATGAAACTCGTCGCCGCTGGCGACCAGCGCGGTGCAGGCGATGGCGAGCAGCGTGGCGCGCACGCGCCATGCGCGCAGCGATGGCTGGGTGCGGCGTCCTAGCGTGCAGAGCCACGCGCGCAGAAAGGTGAGCCCGACCGTGCCGTAGCCGAGGAAGTGACCGGTCTTGCGCAGGTAGTGATGGAGTTGCTCCCAATTCGCATCCTGGAAATGGCCGAAGGCGCGCTCGAAGATGGGTCGCAGCCAGTTGCTGGTGTTCTCCGCGCCGAAGGTTTGGGTGGACTCAACGCAGATGACGGCGACCGCGAGCATCGCAGGCAGCCATGCGGCCAGCCACCAGCTGCCATCGGAGGCTCGCGAGGGCCGATCAGGGAAGAAGCTCCTATTCAAGTGCTGCTCCTCACTTGGCATGCGGGTTCCTATTCCGCATGGTAGTTGGGGGCTTCGCGGGTGATAATGACGTCGTGTACGTGGCTCTCGCGTAGACCCGCGCCGGAGATGCGGATGAAGCGGGCGTTTTTCTGCAGCTCTTCGATGGAGCCGCAGCCGAGGTAGCCCATGCCGCTGCGCAAGCCGCCGACGAGCTGGTAAACCATCGCCTCGAGCGGGCCGCGGTGCGGGACACGGCCTTCGATACCTTCAGGGACAAATTTGGCGAGGCGGTTGGAGGCGGGCGTTTCGCGCGCCGTGAGCGAGGTGCGCTCGGGCGCGGTGGCGATGTCTTCGGTGGACTGGAAGTAGCGCTCGCCGCTTCCCTGGGCCATTGCGGAGAGCGAGCCCATGCCGCGATAGGCCTTGAAGCTGCGGCCCTGGTACAGGATGGTCTCACCGGGCGATTCATCCACGCCGGCGAAGAGCGAGCCGATCATGACGATG
>DATNEM010000228.1:0-15706 GCA_035552995.1 Acidobacteriaceae bacterium
CTTCGGCTCCTGTTGCTCCAGCAGGCGGCGAGTGATCCTTGGGCTAAGGCACCCGTTCTCTGGAGTATTGACGCGCCCGGCCACGCTGGGCGCGTCGTTCTGTCTGCGGCCCGCGATACAGTAGTGGTATGCCGGAAGCGATGAATTTGTCCGCGCGGAATAGCGCTGGATCGATGGGCGTTGACGCCTCCGCAAAGGCGGCTGAGCCTCTGACGGAGTCAGTCGCCATCATGGCCCGCCTTCGGGCCCCCGGCGGCTGTCCCTGGGACCGTGAGCAGACCTTCGACACTATCAAGCGGCACACGCTGGAGGAAACCTACGAGGTCTTCGACGCCATCGAGCGCCGCGCGTGGCCTGACCTGAAGGATGAGCTCGGGGATCTGCTGCTGCAGGTGCTCTTTTATGCGCAGATGGCCGCTGACGCCGGCTACTTTGATATCGCAGATGTGGCTGCGGGGCTGAATGCGAAGCTCATCCGCCGTCATCCGCATGTCTTTCCGCCAGCGTCAGGCGAATTGGCCCAGGCTGCGGATGCCGGAGCCGTCCTGCGCAACTGGGAGCAGATCAAGCGCCGGGAGAAAGAAGAGAAGCACGCGACGTCCAATAGCGCGGGCGCTTCGGGCCTGGATGACATACCGCGCACTATGCCCGCCACTTTGGAAGCGGCCAAACTCGGCTCGCGTGCCGCGAAGGTCGGCTTCGACTGGCCCGACGCTTCCGGCCTGCTCGCAAAGATCGACGAAGAGATCGCGGAGCTGCGTGCGGAGATGCATTCCGAAGCTGCCGAGAAGCAAGACCGTATCTTAGAAGAGTTCGGCGACCTGATGTTCACCATGATCAACCTCGCGCGGCACCTGAAGATCGATTCAGAGTCGGCACTGCGCGCCGCCAACGCCAAATTCCGCGTGCGCTTCCGCAGCATGGAAACCAGCGCCGGCGGATTCGATGCGCTGGCCACGCGTTCTCCCGACGAACTAGAAGCCCTGTGGGCCGAGGCGAAGCAGACTGCATGAGCGACATCACACGACCCGCGCCGACGCCTATGCAACGCGCCGCCCCTCCTCAGATTCGGATCGCCGCGATCACGGAACTCGACGACTGCGAGCGCTGCGTCGAAATCCAGCTCGCGGTATGGGGCTACAGCGATGGTGACGTGATTCCCAAGCGCGTATTCATCGTCGCGCGCGCCATCGGGGGGCAGGTGATCGGCGCCTGGGCGGGCAGGGAAATGGTCGGTTTCGCGATGGCGCTGCCTGGTTATCGTGACGGGCGCGCCTATCTCCACTCGCACATGCTGGCCGTGCTGCCCGATTACCGCAACGCCGGCCTCGGCCGCCGCCTCAAGCTCGCACAGCGCGACGACGCCCTTGCCCGCGGGATCGAGCGCATGGAATGGACCTTCGACCCGCTGGAGATCAAGAATGCGCATCTGAACATCGCGCGCCTGGGCGCCATCGCAAGACGTTATCTGCCAGACTTTTATGGGCAATCCACCTCATCGTTGCAGGGTGGGCTACCAACGGATCGCCTGGTTGCCGAGTGGTGGCTGAACTCGGACCGCGTGCGGCGAATCCTGGGCGAAGAGCCGACGGCACAACCGCATATTGACAGTCAGCCAGCCGACAGAGTGCACGAAAGGATCGAGGTTCCGCGTGCCGTGGCAGACTGGAAACAGAACCCGCAGC
Organism: Acidobacteriaceae bacterium; assembly: GCA_035552995.1. Lineage (GTDB taxonomy): Bacteria > Acidobacteriota > Terriglobia > Terriglobales > Acidobacteriaceae > Edaphobacter. The sequence goes on from DATNEM010000228.1 coordinate 1,686, forward strand.
AGCGTAAGCTGGCGGAGCAACTCCAGTCTGGCAACCGGGCGGCGCTCCAGGCCGCGTTTGCGCGCGGGTTGGCCGTTACCGGTTATGAGCGCACCACCGCGGGCGATGGCTGCTTCCTTCTTGGCCCCGCGACCGAATTTCCAACTGAGTAGCAAGCATCGCCCACACCGATACGCCGACGACTCGCACAACAGCGTGGCGCATTCCTCACCGCACGATCAGGACCATGACGACTCTATGCTGACCATCGACGCAGTCCATCTCCGCGAGATCAACATGCCGCTCGCTCATCCCTTTGAGACGAGCTTCGGCCGCACGACCATGCGCCGCATCCTGCTGGTCGAGATCGAGGCTGAGGGACTTTCGGCGTGGGGCGAGTGCGTCGCCGGCGAGCATCCGTATTTTTCCGAAGAGTCCATCGATACCGCCTGGCATGTCACGGAATTTGAACTCGCGCCGCGCCTTCTCGGTAAGGAACTGACCGGCGGCGGCAGCGTGCCCGCCCTCTTCCATCAGGTGCGCGGCAATCGCATGGCCAAGGCCGCGTTGGAAAACGCTGTATGGGACCTGGACGCGCAAAAGAAGCGGACATCGCTCGCCGGCCTGCTCGGCGGCACACGCGAAACCATTGCCTGCGGCGTCTCCATCGGGATCCAGTCCTCGCCCGAGGCGCTGATGGACACCATCGCGAAGGAGCTCGCCGCCGGCTATCAGCGTATCAAGCTGAAGTGCAAGCCGGGCTGGGACACGAAAATCTTCGAGCAGGTCCGCGCGCGATGGCCGGAGATTCGTCTCAGCTGCGACGCCAACTCCGCGTATCGCGTCGCGGACATCGACCACATCGTCGCGTGGGATGAGTTCGATCTGATGATGATCGAGCAGCCGCTCTGGTATGACGACTTCTACTTCCACTCCATGCTGCAGAAGCGCCTCAACACGCCCATCTGCCTCGACGAATCGATCCGCAACCGTCGCGACGCGCTCGCGGCCATCGACATGGAGTCCTGCCGTATCATCAACATCAAGGTCGGCCGCGTGGGCGGATTCTCCGAAGCGATTGCCGTGCATAACGCCGCTGCCGAACGCGGCGTGCCGGTGTGGTGCGGCGGCATGCTGGAGACCGGCATCGGCCGCGCGCACAACATCGCGCTCTCGTCGCTTCCAAACTTCGCCCTGCCGGGCGACGTCTCCGCCTCGGCTCGCTACTGGGCCGAGGACATCATCGAGCCGGAGGTGGTCGTCAGCGCTCAGGGCGAGATCGACGTGCCCGACGGCATCGGTTCGGGCTATACCGTGCGCCGCGACCGCATCGAGAAGCTCACCGTCCGCCGCCAGTCCATCCGTGCTGCCGCGCGCGTGATGGCATAAAGGCAGGCCGAGGCTGACGAACATTGGGCGTATCCAGCTGTAAGCTGAGAGCTGGCAGCTCCAGACACTTTGGTTTTGGCTTTTGATGCCATCTGACGCCAGTTCCGTCCTCCGCCTCACCTTCGCTATCACCGGCGCCAGCGGCTCTGTCTTTGCCGCCGAGATGCTGCGCGCCCTCGCCGTGGACGCGCGCGTATCCCGCGTGGACCTGATCGTCTCCGACGCGGCGCTGCGCGTCTTCGCCGAGGAGATGCAGCTTTCCGGCCGCAACGGTGTGGTGGAAAAGCTTCTTGGCGCAGATCAGGCAAACCCTTCTCGCGTCAAGTTCACCCAGCACGCGGAAGCCGACATCGGCGCCGCTGTCGCCAGCGGCAGCTGCCGCTCCGCTGGAATGATCGTGCTGCCATGCTCGATGGGCACGCTGGCGGGCATCGCGAACGGTCTCGCCGCAAACCTCATTGAGCGCGCCGCCGACGTGACGCTCAAAGAACGCCGTCCGCTCATCCTCTGCGTGCGGGAAACGCCCTTCAATCGCATTCATCTGCGCAACATGCAACTCGCGTCCGATGCAGGTGCGACGATCTTTCCAGTAATGCCTACCTTCTACAATCACCCACAGTCCACCGAAGAGATGGCCCGTAACTTCGCCCATCGCGTGCTCGCACACCTCGACCTGCCGCAAGCGGCCGCCTACGAATGGAAGGGCGATCAATAGTGGAGATGCAAGCGCTATGAGAATGCACCGAAGTCCATGGAGCGTTATTGCAGTTGTCACGCTTCCGGCAGTATTCGCCGTCGTGTATCAGTCCTGCGTGGTGGCCCAGGCAACCAGGCACGTGAGTTGGTCATCGAGCCTCAACCTGAAGGACACCGCTGACATTCCCGCGCGCCTGCGCGCACCCGTGACAGAAGGAGACCAGACGACGCCCGTGCGCTTGAATCTAACGAACGGTACCGCAACGCGCGAGATAACAAGTTGTGAAGATTACCTCAATGCCATCGACGCCGGCTTTTATGCCGCGGATAATCTGATGAACAAAAAGACGGCCGCATTCGTCGGTAGGTGCTATGTGCTTCGAGATCTACAGAATGCGCATGCCCCCGTTTCGGGCCATGCATACAGTTGGACCAAGCAATCACTCAGCGAGCTCCCCCCTCTTCTGGTTGTAGGCGAACGCTCGGTCGCGGACAAGGCGGAACAGGCGGAGAGGCAGGGAAAGAGCTGGCAACAGTTTGATCCCACTCTCAAAGAGACGGCCGTTACACCGGATTGGCTGGAAGCTACAGACGGTGACTACAACTACTCGCTTGGAATTCTGGCTCGGGGCAGTTTCGAGGGTAGCGGTAGGGAGGAGATTGCCGCCTACGGATGTGCCGCGGGACAGCAAAGCACGTGGTTCGAATGCGAGTACTTCATCTTTGCGCCGGGCAGCGACGGCAAGCTCACGAGGCTGACCGATTCGAGCGCGCCATATAAGCTCAAGATTCGCATGCCGAAAACCGAAAGTTCAAGGAGTAAAAAATAGTCAACGGCGATCTTCCCCGTGACGTTCGGCATCTATGACCCCCGCAATCTGTCTAGAAGATTGGCGTACCCCGCCAGCTTCTCGGCCCTCCGCAGCCCAATGCTTACGAATGGAAGGGTGAGTGGATCAGTTCGCCGTCGTCCTGAGCGCGAAGCGCGAAGGGCCCCTGCATTTGCCTTCGAGCTCCTTTGGCCGTCAGTTCTCGGTTGGCTTCTCGACCTGATCGATAACCAACATTTGGATTGGCCCTTTTCGCGGGGTTAGCAGTAGGCCGAGTTGGTCCTTTACCGCGTCGAATATCGACGGCAGGCTCGATTCGTGCGCAGAGCTGACCTCAGGCGGAAGCTGTGGCCGGAAGGAGAGCCTGAAGTCGTAGTGCCCCGTCAGGCCGGTCAGGTCGACGACGGGCCGATGGTCCTCTTCGAGCTTGATGCTGAGCCAGAAGCAGAGATAATTCATCGGCACTCTGTCTGCCGTGAATACGTCCTCGCTCTCCGTCTGGATAGGGCTGTTTCGGACGAAGCCTTCCTCAACGGGCGTCATCTTTAGCCCGGACTTCGCGACCGTGAGAGCGTAAATGGGGCCCTGTTTGATCTGGATGTGCGATCTTAGTTTGAAGCGGTCCGCGAGCATGTTTTGGAACATCATGTGGAGTTCATCGATGCTATAGCGGTGGTTGGCCCGCACAAGGACATCGAACTTTGCGCTGTCCACCCAATCAGGGCCGCCAATAATCTGCCGCTCGGGCAGTCGATACATTACGCAGAGCATTTCCCGAACCGTAACTCCGAACCCGTTATAGCCGACGCCGTTGGGGAGAGGATTGATACCGGTTGGTTCTACGTTCGGGTCGGATGGCCGAACGGATACAACGTCATAGGTCAACGGCGAGGGATTCGCCTGGCCCACAGCGAGCGAGCAACATACGACGGCGAATCCGGCGAGCAAGACCCATCGTGCGACTGTCGTCATCTCGTCAGCGTAGTTGAAGCCAATCGCTAGTCTGCGTGGAAATAATTAATCAGTGTGATTCATATTCCCCACGGAGTTCGGCGGCCATGCAAGAGAACTAACAACTGCCACTTTACTTCAGCGGCTTGCCGAATTCTTCGCCGAAGACCGTATGTCCCATCTCGAAGCGGCCGCTGTTGAACTTGTCCGGTCCATTCAGATGCCCGATCGCGAGGAACTCCACCACCCAGTAGCTCATCGGCAGGCGGAGCACTTCATGCACCTTGTCCTGCTCGAAGCCCTCCAGCGGAGCGGTGTCGTAGCCCATCACTTCGGCCATCAGCATCATGTGGGTCACGGCGTCGCTCACCATCTTATTCAGCCACCCGTGCATCTTGTCGTGCGTAAAGCGCGAGAAGTGGTTGAAGCTCGGCGTCAGTGGCCGGAGTGGTAGGGGTGGCCGCTAAGGATGGTGAGTGCGCGGTAAAGCTGCTCGGCGAGCACGGTGCGGGCGAGTTCGTGAGGCAGGGTGATGCGGCCGAACGCAAAGGTGAGCGCGGCGCGGGTGCGAGCGGCGGCGGAGCACCCGTCGGCGGGGCCAATGGCAAAGACGGCAAGCTGAGCGCCGCAATCGCGCAGGCGGCCGATGCGTGCGGCGAAGTCTTCACTGGAGAGCTGCTCGCCGCGGCTGTCGCAGAGGATGAGTGTGGGTGCGGTGCGGGCGGAGTTGCGGTCGAGCCAGGCGAGGAGGCTGGCTTCGGAGTCGAAGACCTGCGCTTCGCAGGCGGTGTAGCGGGAGGCACGGGCGAGATAGTCGGCGGCGAGGGTGTCCGCCGCGGAGGATTTTGCGCGCAAGCGGCGGGGCGAGATGGATGCCAAAACGAGCTTCACGGGATGAGGGTATCAAGCAAGTAACTGCAAGGAACCGCCGTCACCGTGGTTTATTGGAATCTCAACAGCGTATTCAGGAGCAGAGATTGCCATGGGGACCGTAAGCGAAGCCGGTATCTTGCTGGTTTCGCAAGAGTTTAAGAGCCGTGTGCAAAGGCGCGGGAGTGTGAGTTCGGGAGAAAGAATGCCGGACTGCCGGTGGGCGAGGTGGCTCGAAAGTGTGATTCCCGAAGGTGGTTACTTCGCGCGAAAGTTAACGGTGCAGTTGAAGGAGATATCGATGAAGCGAATTATCGGCGGTGTACTCGCCCTGATGGCGGTTTGGCTGGCCCCTGTTGCTGTTGCCGCGCAAGATGCGGCTGCGGTGACGGGCGTGGTCAGCGACGCGAGCGGCGCGGTGATTGTAGGCGCGGATGTATCGCTGGTGAATACGACCACCAAGGCGGCCTATTCCTCAAGGACGAATTCGGTGGGATCGTACAGGATCGTGAATGTCACGCCGGGGCCCGGTTACCAGCTGACGTTCAAGATGGCGGGCTTTGGAAAAGTTGTGGTTAATGATATTTACCTCACGGTCGCGACCACGCGCACACAGAACGCGATGCTGAACCCAGGAGCGGTCTCTACGGAGGTGCAGGTTTCAGCGGCGAGCTCCGAGGTGACGCTGAATACGACGGACGCGACGATCGGCAACAACTTCGACGTGAAGCTGCTGGATGAACTTCCGGTGCAGGTGCGTGACACGCCGGCGAGCTTGTTTACGCTCCAGCCGGGCATCACGACAATCCCAGGCAATTCCGGCGGGAGCTCGGTTACCGGAGCGCGTACGGACCAGTCGTATGTTTCGGTGGACGGACTCGACGTGAACGATATTTCGACGGGACAGACGTTCATGATGGTTGCGAATGCGCCCGTTGATTCCGTGGAGGAGTTTCGCGGCACGGTGGCGGGCGATACGGCTGACTCAGGGCCGGCGAGCGGCGGAGAATTCGAACTGGTGACGAAGAGCGGCAGCAATCGCTGGCATGGAAACGTGAATGAGTATCATCGCGACACGTCGACAGTCGCCAATGACTGGTTCAGCAACAATGTTGGGTTGTCGCTTGCGCACTACGTGCGCAATCAATTCGGCGGCAACATCGGCGGACCCATCAAGAGGGACAAGGCGTTTTTCTTTTTCAATTTTTACGATCTGCGGCGTGCGACCTCGTCGCCGGTCGTCACGACTGTGCCTACCAAGGCATATTCCAGCGGCAATATCTCCTACATCCTCGCGAATAAGACGGACGGAAGCGGGGCGTGCTCTTTTACGAGCAGGCTGAATACGACGCCGCAGTGCATTGGAACCCTCACGCCGGCGCAGGTGAAGGCGCTGGACCCTGACGGCATCGGATTCAGCAGTGTGGTGCAAAGCTTCCTGAATTCGCGGTACCCGGCGCCGAACGATCCGACCGGCGGCGATGGCATCAATACGCAAGGTTATCGCTTTGCCGCGCCGGACCCGGACGACGAGACGAATTACGTCGCGCGTTTCGACTACACGATCAACTCGTCCATGAAGCTCTTCGCTAAGGCGGCCATCAACCGAGAAGATGCGATCGAATTTCTGCAGGAACTGCCGAGCGATCCGGTTGCGGGCAATCCGTTCATCGATCGCAGCTATGACTACATCATCGGGCACACATGGACGATCGGTTCCACGAAGGTAAATCAGTTCTCGTACGGCGATACGATCGAGAAGTTCAATTTTCCGGCGAAATACGCCCCGACGGGAACGACCGTACTGGATCTTGGAGCGGCATTCCTGGGGGGGCCATATAACGAGCAGGAATCGCAGAAGCGCCGGCTGCCAATACCGGTGGTGCGCGACGATTTCAGGTGGCGGAAGGGTTCCCACAACCTCGCATTGGGCGGCTCGTTCAAGTTCATCAAGACATCCAGCCAACAGATTTTGGACTTCAACTTTTTGACCATGGGGCTGGGTCCGGCGTTGCCGAATCTTGACGCTTCGGTAAGGCCCACGGCGGCGAATGGCTATGTCACACGGCCAATCCGGGGGGGGACAATAGCGCCTGCGCTTTACGACAATGCATTCGCGCTGGGGCTGGGGCATATCTCAGAGGTGAGCACCAACTACAACTACAACCACGCGGGCGTGGCGTATCCGAACGGAACCGGGCACTTCCGCCGTTACCGTTATTATCAGACGGAGCTCTACGCGACGGATTCCTGGAAGGTGAACCAAAGCCTGACGCTGACGTATGGCCTTCGCTACCAGTACTACTCGGTGCCCTACGAGACGAACGGTTACGAATCGATTGAGAATTTCGATTTCAACACATATTTTGCGGACCGAGTGGCGCAGAGCGCGGCAGGAAAGTCCGGCGATAGCACTTTGCCGTTCATCACCTACAACCTGGGCGGGAAAGCAAACAATGCCGGGCCGCAGTTTCAGCCGAACTACAAGGACTTCTCGCCGCGAGTGAGCTTTGCTTACAACCCCAGCTGGTCCATGAAGACGGTATTCAATGGCGGGGCGGGTATTGTGTATGACCGCACGGTACTGAATGCCCTCAACTTCGTGCAGGACCAAAGTTCGTTCCTGTTTCAAAACAGCGTGACGAACGATCTCGGAGATCTTGCGGGCGATCCGCGCGTGGGGACGAATTTCTCTTTTCCAGCGAACACCGCACCTGCGATCACCCGTCCCTATACTCCATTCGTGGACGCCGGCACGCCGGATGGGCTGGGGCAGACTACTTTCAACGCCATTATCGATCCACATCTGAAGGACCCGTATTCGATTGCGTTGAACGCTGGGATACAGCAGCAACTGCCTGGACACATGGTGCTGAAGGTGAACTACGTGGGCCGGCTGGGACGGCGGCTGCTGGCGCAGGCGGATGCGTCGCAGTTGATCGATTTTCCCGACAAGACGTCCGGCCAGTTGATGTCGACGGCAATCGGGAATGTGACCAAGGAAGTGCGCGCGGGTGCGGATACCACCGATCTTCCGGCGGAGCCGTGGCTGGAGAATGTGGTGGCACCGGGACTCGGCGCTTTCTATGGGTATCCGAACAACACCTCGTTCCTTGCGGACAATTTCACCAATCTCGTGTCCTTCGGGGACATGGCTGACTTCATTCAGGCGCTGGCCCACTACGGCCTCCTGGATTCCAATGTAGGCATGGCGTCGCAGTTTTCAGAGAACACGTTCTATACGAATAAGGGTTTCTCCAGTTACAACGGTCTGCTGCTGACCGTGAACAAAAACCTGAGTCAGGGGCTGAAATTCGACTTCAACTACACCTACTCGCATTCGATCGACAACACATCACTGATCGCCAACAAAGGCGCATCGAATGCGGGCCTGGGCTTCATCTGCGATGTGGTGCACCCGCGCGAATGCCGCGGAACGTCAGACTTCGATGAGACGCACGTGATAAATGCCAACTTCCTATACGACTTGCCGATCGGGCATGGAAGGGCATTTGCAGCGTCATCTCCCCGGTGGGTTGACGAGGTGATTGGCGGGTGGGCGCTCTCGGGGATTCCGCAGTGGCATAGCGGGCTGGCGTTCACCGCGTACTCGGGGGCCTTCGTTGCAGGGTTTGCCAACAATGCGCCGGCAATCTTCAACGGACAACGGGCGACAGTTGCTGCGCACGTGCATAAAGCAGCGGATGGCTCGGTGAATCTGTTCAGCGATTCATCGGCCGCATTGAATGCGTACAACGGCCCGGTGGGGTTGACTATCGGCAGCCGCAACAGTCTGCGCGGCCCCTCGGCGTGGGGATTCGATGCAGGGCTCGCGAAGACCTTTCCTCTAGTGGAAGATCGCGCGAACCTGAAGTTCCGGGCGGACGCGTTCAACGTCTTCAACCATCCGACGTTCGCATTGCCGGTGGGGAACGATATTTCCGAGCCAGGGGGAACTCCGTTCGGACAGATCAATTCAACGACCGGCACGCCGCGCGTGGTACAGCTTGCGCTGCGGATCGAATTCTAAAACCAAATGTGCAGTTGAGATACGAAGCCCCCGAGCGATCGGGGGCTTTTTGTTGCGGCAGAGCTTGTGAGGCTAATGCTTCTTTGTCTTCTTCAGGGAAGACGATTTGGGGCGTGATGCGCTCGACGGCTTTAGCGCGCGCCTGGCCGGCGCTTTGCGCGCGGCTGTCTTTGTACTTCGTGTGGATTTGACGGCTTTTGCGGCGGCAGGCTTGGCGGCTGCCGAAGGCTTCTTTGGAGATTTCGCGCGCGTGGCGGCGATGGCGGACTTGATCTCCGCGTTGAGATCGGCGATGGAGAGCGAGGTGGCGGATTTGCGCAGGCGCTCCAGGCCGTAGAAGGCGCGCTTTTCGGCGGAGAAGATGTGGACGATGAAGTCCACGTAGTCCATCAGGATCCATTCGGCCTGGCGGCGGCCTTCGACCGAGTTGGGGTAGGTGGCGAAGTCGCGCTTGAGGCGCAGCTCGATCTCGTCCGCGATGGCGAGGTTCTGGCGCTCGTTGGTGCCGTTGGCGATGAGGAAGTAGTCGGTGAGACCGCTTTCAGCGGGATCAAGGGCGAGGATGCGGATGTCTTCGGCCTTCTTGTCTTCGGAGGCTGCTGCGGCGGCGAGCAGAAGCTGCCGGCTTTCGGTTGAGGGCATGAATCTCCTTGAAAGGCTATGGTAATGGGTACGCCGCAGCGCGTCTACTGGGGTATTTCCGAGTCGGCAGGAGGGGACAAGTACCGCCGGTGGCACGATAAATATCTCAAAGCGAACTGGTTAGCGGATTCACGGCGGGGGTGATAAATATGAGTGTATAGCAATCAACTAATATGCAACTCTTATGATAATATCCCGTCTAAGGGAGTACAGGGCGGCTGGAAGCGGTTGCCCAAACTATCTGACATCCGATTTGGAGGAGATTTCGAACATGACCACACTGACTCGATTTGTTCCGTTCCGTTCGCCGCTGGCAGACATGGCTGTGCTGCAGAACCGGCTCAACTCGATCTTCAACGAGTTTGCGTTGCCGGAGGGCGAGCAGGAGTCTCTGTCGATGGGTAGCTTCATTCCGCCTGTCGATGTGTATGAGGATGCGCAGCAACTGGTGCTGAAGCTGGAGGTCCCGGGCATCAAGCAGGAGGACCTGGATGTGCGCGTGGAGAACCAGACGCTCACGATCAAGGGCGAACGCAAGTTCGAGAAGGATGAGAAGCAGGAGAACTTCCACCGCATTGAGCGGCGCTATGGAACGTTCACGCGGACGTTCACGCTGCCGCAGACGGTGGATGTTGGGGCGCCGAAGGCCAGCTACGACAATGGCGTCCTCGCCATCACGCTGCCGAAGAAGGAGGCTGCGAAGCCGCGGCAGGTGAAGGTGGAGATCGGCGCCGGTCCGAATGCAAATGGCGCGCAGCCGAAGCAGGTGGAAGGCAAGACGGCGTAAAAAGCGATCTGAACGTTATTACAAAATGAAGGCCCCACATGCGACTGCTTGTGGGGCTTTTGTTTGCTTAGTGTGATGCGGAATGGCTGGAGGAATCGGCCCAATAGCCGTTGCGGGCCGAAATCTGAAGCTTCGAGTAGTCCGGTACCTGAAGTGTGATGAGATGAAAGCCGGGTTGTGGTGATTGGGGTTGGAAGCTGAGCACGTAGCGGTTCGGCATGTGGTTCGATATGCTCTGCAGGCTGGATTCGAGGCTCATTGCATCCGAGAGCTTGTAATATTCGCCACCTGTAAGGCGGGCCACGGTTTGGGGGATGTTGCGCTTGAGGTCTTTCGTGACAGCAATTGTCCCAACCTTGGCGACGGTGAGCGGAGGCAGCAACTGGCCCAGGCAGTCATAGGCACGAACAGCGGGATTTTTCGCAACCGGCGCGGTGGGATCGGACGCACTCATACAGCCATGTTCCGGGCTGGGATTGGGGTTATCGAGATGGATCCCATTTACATAAGCGTCTAGTGCGCCGATCGAGAGCATTTCGGCTCTATTGCCTGAGTCTTCCATGCGGTGCAGCCAAAGGCAGGATGCATCATTCTCTTTGCAGCGTTTTCGCTTTGTAGACATCTCACTGCTCGCATACTCGGAGGCCTTGGTCTTGCCGGTGGAATAGGCGAGGCCATAGATAGCGGTGTTGGTGTCACTGATCGAGCGCAGGGCCTCATTTAGCTGCGTCTTGCTGCCGCGGTCGTTGGTTTCACTGAGCAGGAGAATGGCGCGACGATACTGTGGCGGCTGGCCGCGCAATAGATCGAGAGAAAACTGGAGGGCGTCGAGAATGGCTGCGCCGCCGTCGCCATCGATGTTTTTGTTCATATCGAGTATTGTGGCGGTCGCTCGATCGATGTTGGAGGTGAAATCCTGCAATAGCTCGGGGCCGCTATCGAAGCCGACAATGGCAACACGGCGGGAAACATTCCCCGTCAGTGCGTCCACCATGATGGGGAGAGTATGGAAACGATCGGGTGCGGGTCCATTCGTGGCTGGGTGCCAGCCTGAGGCGCGGTTCGCAGCACCCGCTTCGATAAGGACGACGAGAGCGATCGGCTCGCTGCCCGTATCTGGCTCAAGAGTGAGCTTCTGCGGGAGGCCGTTGTCTGCGAGAACAAAATCGCTGACCTTCAGGCCAAAGACCGGATGGCCGGCTTTGTCCGTTACGAGCGCAGGAACGATGACGAGATTCGATTCCGTCTTCAATGTGGGCGTTGACAGCTTAGGTGTCTGCGCCGGTACCGGACTGATTGCGGTGTAGCCAAAGACGCATGCTATCCACGCAGCGAAACGCTTCATTGTTGGGCATCTATGTGTCATGCGCGTCGTGTCCTGCCAATGAGTCTAAAGGCTTGTGTCTATCTTTTGACGACACGCCATACCAATTGTGGGCTGAACTGAAGGTCTTCTGTCTCCAGAACCGAAATGCGGGGATTCTTCGCCCATTCGACTCGGCGCCGCCTCGCTCAGGGCTCAGAATGACAGGCAAAGATAAATACAGGGTCCTTCGCTGCGCGTCGCTCAGGATGACGGGGTAGGACTGGGGGTAACGCAGATTCCCTTCGGGAATGACAAAGGCAAATGCGGGGCTTCTCGACTTCGCCGGCTCGCTGACGCGGCCCGCTTCGCTCAGGATGACGCCGTCGGAGATCAGCGGTCGCGGGAGGTGACGAAACCGGGGACCCAGAGGAGGGCGCGCTTCGCGTCGGAGTCGGGCAGGTCGGCGATGGAGAGGCGAGCGGCTTCGGCGTAGGCGTATGCCGTGTCCATGGCGTAGGAGATCGAGCCGTGGCGGTGGAGGATTTCGAGAATCTGGTCGCGGCTGATGGTGCCGAAGCTGCGGTCCGAGAGCACAGTGCGGATGGCCTCGCGGTCGGCTCCTGTGCCCCTTTCGAGCGCGTGGATGACGGCCAGGGTGGCCTTGCCTTCGCGCAGGTCGCTGGCGGCGGGCTTGCCGAGGACCTCTTCCGAGGCGGTGAGGTCGAGGACATCGTCGACGATTTGGAAGGCGAGGCCGAGGTTGCGGCCGTATTCGCCGAGCTGGGATTCGACTTCGGGCGTGGCATGCGTGGTGGCCGCGCCGAGCTGCATGGAGACGGAGAAGAGGCAGGCGGTCTTGCGATAGATGAGGTCGAAGTATTCTTCCTCGTTGATGAGGCGGCCGAGTTTTTCGATTTGCAGCAACTCGCCTTCGACCATCTGCTGGGTGAGGGAGATGAGGAGATCGAGCACGCGGAAGTTACGCTCCTCGAGCGCGGCCGAGAAGGCCTGCATGTAGAGCCAGTCGCCGGCGAGGACGCATTTGGAATTGCCCCAGGTGGTGTTGGAGGAGGGGCGGCCGCGGCGGGTGTCCGCCTCGTCGATGATGTCGTCGTGGACCAGCGTTGCGGTGTGCAGCATCTCGACGACGGCGCCGAGGCGGATGCGCGAGTGCGTGGTGCAGCCGAGGGATTTGGCAGAGAGCAGCAGCAGCAGCGGTCGGATGCGCTTGCCGCCGCCGGAGATTAGGTAGCGCGCGATGTCGGTGATGACGGCGACGTCGGAGGAGGAGTGCTGCGCGAATTCCTGCTCGATCGCGGCGAGATCGTCGCGCAGAAGGTCGAAGACCTCCTTGGCGGTCGCGATGGAGATGGCGCTCACTGGAGTTTAGAGTAGCAAAGCGGCTGCGGAGCGCCGGGAATTCAGAGCGGGACTGCGCGAATATCGTCTTGGGTGAAGTCCGCGGCTAAAGCCGTGGGATGCAATGCGAGCGCTTTCCGCGCCCTGAAGGGCGCTGCCCTCCTGTTCAGCCGCGGTAGTTGGTGAACTGGAGGGCGACGCCGAAGTCGCCGGCGCGGAGCTTGCCCATGATCTGCTGCAGGACGTCTTTGTCCTTGGAGACGACGCGGACGGTGTCGCCTTGGATGGAGGCCTGAGCTTTGACCTTGGACTCCTTGATCTGCGCGACGATCTTTTTGGCCGCGTCGGAGTTGACGCCCTGCTTGAGAGTGATCTTCTGGCGGACGGACTGGCCGGCGGCCGGTTCGACCTTGCCGTATTCGAGGTTTTTGAGGGAAACGCCGCGTTTGACCAGCTTCTGCGAGAGGATTTCGTTGACGGCCTTGAGGGAATAGTCGCTGGCGCTGGCGAGCTGGAGGGCCTCAGTGCCTTCGAGCTCGATGGTGGACTTCGAGTCCTTAAGGTCGAAGCGGGCATGAATCTCTTTGGATGCCTGCTCCATCGCGTTCTTCACTTCCTGAAGGTCCACTTTGCTGACGACGTCGAAGCTGTATTCGGAGGCCATTCGTACAAGGTACAAGGTTCAAGGTTCGCGGTTCAAGGTTGCGGGGAACAGGGTGTGAAAGTTGGCGGTGGTAAGGGCGGCGAGTTCGGTGGGAGAGACACCGCGAAGTTCGGCGAGGGCGGCGGCAGTGTGGGTGACATAGGCGGGTTCGTTGCGCTGGCCGCGGAAGGGAATGGGCGCGAGGAATGGCGCGTCGGTTTCGACGAGGATGCGGTCTGCGGGGGCGAAGACGGCGGCTTCGCGAATGCCTTTGGCGGCAGGATAGGTGAGATTCCCGGCGAAAGAGATATAGAAGTCGAGGTCCAGCGAGCGGCGCGCATGATCGACGGTGCCGGAGAAGCAGTGCATGATTCCGGGAATGGAATGGGGTCGCCAGTGCTCGGTGAGGAGCGCGAGCAGGTCTTCCCAGGCGTCGGCAGCGCCGAATTTTGCCTTCGCCTGCGGTGTTGCAAGTTCGGAGGTTCGGCAGTGAATGACGATGGGCTTACGGACGGCGGCGGCAACTTGAAGTTGAGCGA
>DATNEM010000229.1:0-5111 GCA_035552995.1 Acidobacteriaceae bacterium
CTCCTGCGGCGTCAGCCACTGGTGATAGCTCGGATCTCCCGGCCGATGCAGCGCAGCAATCTCCGCATCGAAGGCTGCCTGGCGCTCCGCCGTCCGCCGTAGTACCAGCTGCATATGTTCCATCGGTGTTGCGGCATCCACCGCCCCGAGATCCACCGCTGTTCGCGCCGAGGGCCGCACCGCTCCCCGCGTTGGCGTCATGCGCGTGCGATCCACCCGTGCCGTTAGCAGGCGTCGTGCCGCAATGCGAAACTCCGCACGCACTCGCGCTCCCGGTTGCGCTCCCGGTTGCGCCCCACCCTGCGCTTTTGCGATCGGCGGCGGCGCTAGCAAAACGGCCAGCAAAACGCCTGCCCGCCGAAGTTGAGACACTTTGTGCCGATGCACGAGGCGGTTCATAGGGAGAAAAAACGGGCAAGATCGTGCAACGTTCTATGTGCTGTTCAGGACCTGGACGAACGAAAGGCCTGGACAGGGGATCCAGCAAGAATGTTCGCTTGTCCATTGAGTAAAGCGGAAATCCCGCCGGTGGGTCAACGCCCACGCGTCTCGCCGGGACATCTTTTGCACACAAGGCTGGCCGCCTTCCACATCTCCGCCATCATTTCGCGCAGAAACCACGGAGGTTAAGGTGCTTACAAGAAGTTAGCCGGGGGCTTGATGGTCAAGCTACCCGCTCTCAAACTACACCTTTTGTGGGTTGACTTCGGGGCCCATGCTCCCATAGATTCAAGCTACTGCGAGGACTGCCATGAATAAGTCCGCTCTCTATTTACTCTGCACCGCCTGCCTCCTCCTTGCCGCCGCTCCTCTTCACGCGCAGTCCGGCTGCACAGATTCCCCTGAGAATCCCACCATCGTTCTCGCGTTGGTAGGTTCAGCCGGTGGACTGTTTTCGACTGTCCGCGCGCGCATCAAGGCCCGCCGCAACCGCTCCCGATAGCCAACCCTCTGGATTGACGTGCTCCGAGCCTCGGCAGCCGCTTCACTCTTCACCGGCTCACTCTTTGCTACCAGCATCCTCGCGTATGGCCTCACCGGCTGCGGTTCGCAAAGCACCGTCCAGACCCAATCTCCTCCGCCCACTACGTATTCCGGTGCGGCATTCGCCGGACATGCCATGGCCGGCGCGCAACCGCTGATCGGCGCGAATATCCAGCTCTACGCCGCGGGAACCTCCGGCAACGGCTCCGCAGCGCTAGCGCTGCTCTCCTCGCCGCTCACCACAGATTCCTCCGGCGCTTTCTCCGTGCCTGCCGGATACACCTGTCCCACAGCTGCCTCCCAGCTCTATCTCGTTGCGCGCGGCGGGAAGGCCGGCGCCGCTGCATCCGTCAACTCCGCAATCACAATACTCGCCCCGCTCGGCGCGTGCAGCAGCATCGCCTCTGCCGCAAAGTTCACCGTCAACGAAGTCACCACCACTGCGGGCGCTTATGCGCTGGCGCAGTTCCTCGCGCCCGGCGGCAACATCGGCGCAACCTCCACCAACTCCACCGGCATCGCCAATGCCTTCGCCAAGTCCGCCACGCTCGCTGATGTCTCACTCGGCAGCAGCCCCGGTCCCGCATTTCCCGCCAACGGCTCCTCGCCCGCGCCCACCCTGAATGCTGTCGCCAACATCCTCAACGCCTGCGTCGTCGCCGGACCCTCCGCGTCTGCCTGCACGGGCCTCTTTTCCGCCACCACCCTCTCCGGCTCCGCCGCACCCAACAATCTGCTGGACGCCGCGCTGAACCTCGTGCGCCATCCAGCTGCTAACGCCGCTGCGCTCTACTCGCTCTCCACCGCAAGCAGCGCATTCGCACCCGCCATCAAAGGCCCGCCCGCGGATTGGACGGTCTCCGTCAACTTCACCGGCGGGGGCTTGAACACACCCACCGGCCTCGGCATCGACTCCGCCGGCAACGTCTGGGTCGCGAACTACTTCAACGTCGCCTCCGAGTTCACCAACACCGGCACGCCCATCTACGCGAACGGCATCACTGGCTCCGGCCTCAATGCCTCCTATGGCCTCGCCGTCGACGCCAACAACAATGCCTGGATCCCCAACGAGCCTGCGGGCGGCAATGGTGGCAGCATCACCGTCTTCAACTCCAGCGGCCAAGCCCTCTCCGGCAGCAGCGGCTTCACCGCCGGCGGCCTCGACTATCCGGTCGCCATCGCCATCGATACCGACGGCAGCGCCTGGGCGGTCGACAACGGCAACTCGCACATATCCCATCTCTCCAGCTCCGGCGCATCGCTCGCCGGTTCCACGGGTTACTCCGACACATCGTTCGCTTATCCCGCGGCGCTCGCCATCGACGCTTCGCACAACGTGTGGGTCGGCAATAACGACTCGGTCGTCACCAAAGTCGCGCCCAACGGCTCGCAGTTCACCACCTACGCCTGCTGCGACGACGCCTCCGCGCTCGCCTTCGACCAGCAAGGCAATCTCTGGGTCGCCAACTTCTACGGCGACAGTATCAGCGAGATTTCCTCCACCGGAGTTATCTCCGCGGGCACGTTTACCGGCGGCGGACTCAATCATCCGGAAAGCATCGCTATCGACGGCAACGGTAACGTCTGGGTCGCCAACTTCCAGGCCAAAGCGCTCACCGAACTCGCTGGCGCATCCTCCGCCTCGCCCGGCACGCCGCTATCACCCGCCGGCGGCATCGGCGGCGCAGCCAACCTCGTTCACGCCTTCGCCATGGCCATCGACTCCAGCGGCGACATCTGGGTCACCAGCTCCGGCAGCAACATCCTCACCGAATACATCGGCCTCGCGTCGCCCATAAAGACGCCGCTGATCGGCCTCCCCGCCGCACCGTGAAACGGCTTCGAGCCCAGCCTCACAAGACTGCCATTCCGAGCGAGCGAGAGGCTCATGCGCAAAATTGATTCAGGCTGCACTCGACCAGCGCAACGGCGTCCCGTCCTCGAATTGAAGACCTGCCTCTTGACAGCCGCGGTAAAAATAGAGAGTAGGAAGAAAATCGGGAGCGCGGCCTTGTGCGTGGCCCTGAAATGCGTCTTCCAATCGCTCGTTGAAAGATTTTTGAGGTTGTCGGTCTGGTTCTGTTGCACGAACCGGAAATCCCGGCATTTGGCTCTTAACTTCTTTGAAAGGGATATCTTAGAGGTCCACTAACGTATTTTCAATGACTTAGCCGGATATCGACGGCCCTAAGTCCTTTGAAAAGGGTATTTTGGATAGTTTGATATAGGGGGAGGGAGAGGGACACGTTTACGGACGAGCCACCGCTTGCAGTGCCTGGGACATGGCTCGCAGATTCGCCGCGGCGCGCTCCAGCGTCTCGATTTTTTTGCAAAAGGTGAAGCGAATCTGCTGCGAGCCGCCGGTGCCCGAACGATAGAAACTCGATCCGGGAACGGCGGCAATCGCGAACTCGCGCACCATCTGCATGGCGAACGCGCGGTCGCTCTCCGCGCCAAAGCCGGAGATGTCCGTCATGATGTAGTACGCGCCGCGTGGCGCCCATGCCTGAAAGCCTGCCGTGCGCAGCGCGGAAAGCAACAGATCGCGGCGCTCGGTGTAGTGCGCGGAGAGTTCTGCGTAATATGCAGGCGGCATGGCAAGTGCAACAACGCCGGCAGCCTGCAGCGGGGCAGCCGCGCCGACGGTGAGGAAGTCATGCACTTTGCGAATGCCGGTGCAAAGCTCGGGCGGGGCAATCGCCCAGCCCACGCGCCAGCCGGTGACGGAGTAAGTCTTGGACAGGCTGTTGATGGTCACAGTGCGGTCGCGCATGCCGTCGATGGTGGCGGGCGAGACATGCCGCGCGCCGTCGTACAGGATGTGCTCATAGATCTCGTCGGTGATACAGAGCGCATCGAACTCGACGCAGAGATCGCGGACCAGTTCGAGTTCCTCGCGGGTGAAGACCTTGCCTGTCGGATTGTGCGGGGTGTTGATGATGATGGCGCGCGTCTTTGCGCTGAAAGCTGCGCGCAACTCGGCTGGATCAAACGTCCAGTCGTCGGAGTCGCTACGAGGTGGATGCAGCGTCACATAGCGCATCACCGTATCGGAGAGGATGACGTCCGGGCTGTAGTTTTCGTAGAAGGGCTCGAATACGATGATCTCTTCGCCGGGATCGGCAAGGCCAAGCAGCGCGGCGATCATGGCTTCGGTCGAACCGCAGCAGACGGCCACCTCGCGTTCGGGATCGATCTCGATGCCCTGCCATCGCGCGAAGCTGTCTGCAATCGCCCGGCGGAAATCACGCGCGCCCCACGTGATGGAGTATTGGTTGATGTCGTCGGCGATGGCTTGCTGCGCGGCAGCTTTGATCTCTTCCGGCGCGGAGAAATCAGGAAAGCCCTGCGCGAGATTGACCGCGCCAAGTTCGATGGCATGCCGCGACATCTCGCGGATTACGGACTCAGTGAACTGCTGGACCTTCTGGCTGATTCGCATCGTTACGATGATATGCGCGAGTTCACTTATTGCGAAGCGGCTCGATCACGGCGGACATATCCTTGTCGCCATAGCCTTGCTCGATCGCATTCTCGAACAGACGACGCGCGGCGAGAGCAGTTGAGAGTTCCACATCGCAGCTGGCGGCTTCGTTCTCGGCATAGCGGATGTCCTTGGTCATCAGGCGCAGGAAAAAGTTGACCGTGTAATCCTGTGCCGTCATACGTGAGGAGATGGAGCCAAGCAGCGGGCTTCCGGGAGCGCCGGCCTTCAAAAACGCGAGCGCCTTGTCGCGATCCAGGCCGCTGCGCTCGATCCATGTAAGGCCTTCGGCGAGGGATGCGACCTGCACGGCGCACAGAAAGTTGTTGATCAGTTTGAGCTTTGCGCCGGAGCCGACCGGACCGAGCAGCACAATTTCCTTGCTCATGGCCTGCAGCACCGGACGCGCAATGCTGAGCGCCGCCTCGTCGCCGCCCACAAGAAAGCTCAGTTCGCCGCCTTCAGCATGCGTACGGCTGCCGGTGACGGGCGCATCGAGAAGCTGCAGGCCGCGCTGCGCGGCGTGGCTGGAAAGCTCAGAGATCCATGCGGGCGAAACCGTGCCGCAATCGATGAGGATCGCGCCTTCCTGCGCGGCCGCGAGCGCGCCGTTCTCGCCCAGCCAGACATGACGGGAGGCGGC
>DATNEM010000230.1:0-16454 GCA_035552995.1 Acidobacteriaceae bacterium
CAAAACCGCGAAATCCTCGTCGAAGAAGCAGTAAACTAACCCCAGGATCACCTCCGCCGTGTCTTTTTTCCATAAGCTCCGGCCCATCTCCCGGCCTTCGCGCCTGTCTCCCGGGCGCACGGAAAAAGTCTCTGCCGAAAAACTCCATATAACCCAGTACATCGTCGTGCTCGCGCTTGCTGCGCTCGCGGCCGGCATGTGGCGCCTGCAAATCCTCGGTGTCGACAACTATCGCGTGCTCGCCCAGGAAAACCGCATCCGCAAAGACCCTGTCCCGGCGCCGCGCGGCAAGATCTTTGACCGAGATGGCCGCATTCTCGTCGACAACTATCCTTCGGTCTCCTGCTATCTCCTGCGCAACCAGGCCAAAGACCTCCGTGCGGATGTTCCAATGATCGCTCGTGGCCTCGATCTTCCCGTCGAGCAGGTAGAAGCTACCATTCACCGCTTCGCCTCAGAGCCGCAGTACGAGCAAATCCCGCTCAAGCAGGACATCACTCCCGATGAGCAGGCTTTCATTGAGGCGCATCGCAATGAGTTGCCCGAGCTGGTGACCGTGGACGAGCAGCGCCGGCTTTACCCGCGCGATGGCTTCGCGGCGCACTTGATCGGGTATGTCGGCGAGGTCTCGGAGCAGGACCTCGAGAGCGGCCGCTATGACTACCTTGAGCCCGGTGACATGGTGGGCAAGTCGGGCGTGGAAGAGACCTATGACGGGTGGCTGCGCGGCGTCGATGGCTCGCGCGACGTCATCGTCAACAGCCACGGGCAGCAGATCCGCGTAGAACGCCAGGAGCTTGCTACGCCGGGCCATGACCTGCGCCTCACCATCGACCTCGACCTCCAGCGCGTCGCCGAAAAGGCGATGGAAGGCCGCAACGGCGCATTGGTTGCGATGGACCCGCACACGGGCGAGATTCTCGCCATGGTCTCGCGTCCTTCCTATGACCCCAACCAGTTTTCCGTTCGCCTGACAAAGAGCTACTGGTCGCAGCTGGTCAACGATCCCAACCATCCGCTCATGAACAAGGCAATACAGGCGCAGCTCGCGCCGGGGTCAACCTTCAAGATCATCATGTCGTTGGCGGGCCTGCAAGAGAACGCCGCGCAGGACTTTCATGTGATGTGCAATGGCGGCGGTACCTTCTACGGCCACTTCTTCGCTTGCGACAAGCACCACGGCATGTTGGATATCAACCAGGCCATCCCGCTATCCTGCGACACGTTCTTCTATGCGCTTGCCCAGAAGCTAGGTATCGACACCATCGCAAAGTACGCGCACGAAGTAGGTCTCGGCCAGAAGACAGGGATCGATCTGCCGAACGAAGCTACTGGCACGGTGCCCTCCACCGAATGGAAGCTGAAGACCCAGCATGAGCAGTGGTACGCCGGCGAAACCATTTCCGTCGGCATTGGCCAGGGCGCGACCCAGGTCACTCCAGTCCAGCTTGCCCGCGCTCTATCCGGGATTGCCTCCGGCGGCAAGCTCGTCCGCCCCCATGTCGCATTCCCTGATGAACTCCCGAAACAGATAGACGAAAGCATCGCCGAGAATTATCCCGGCTCCGGCAACAAAGACATTCCCATTACCACCGCCAACTGGGAGACCATCAGCGACGCCATGGCCCAAACCATGATCAATGGCACCGCCTCCGCCGTCCGGCTGGAAGGCATCGACATGGCCGGTAAAACAGGCACGGCGCAGGTGGTGAGCCATAACTTCGGGGATAAATCGGTAGGGACGGGGAGCGACAAGGCCAATGCGTGGTTTGTCGGCATGGCCCCGCGTCGCAATCCGGACATTGTCGTCGCCGTGCTCTGCGAACACGGCGGGTGGGGCGCGGAAGCTTCTGCTCCCGTTGCCGTGCAGGTCATCAACGCCTTTGTAAACAAACAGCGGAGGAAGGCCGGCAACCTGCGCATCGAGACCGTCTCAGCTCCGGCGGCGCAGCCGCAGACTTCGCCTGTAGCGCCGATTGCAAACTCCGCGACACCCGCAACCAACACCGTGCAGCACACAACGAAGAACGAACCGTATACCGCGCAGCCGGCCAGGCCTGTCGCCATCGCATCCAACGCGCGCCCGTCGGAGCCGGTCCACTAATCCATGCGCCGCCTGACAAGTTACCGGGACTTCGACTGGACGCTGCTCACGCTCGTCGCCCTGCTCTCGCTCATCAGCGTCATCGAGATCCACTCCGCGACGATGCACACCAAGTTCCATGGCTTTGGCTCGAAGCAGATCGGCTTCCTGGCAATTGGCCTCGTCCTCATGTTCGCGATCTCCGCGATCGACTACCACAAGCTGGTCGAGATCTCGCCCTGGGCGTACGGCATTAGTCTGGCCGGGTTGGTGGCAGTGCTCGCCATCGGGAAGGTTGTGAATGGCGGCAAACGCTGGATCAATCTCGGCGCGGGCATCCACTTCCAGCCGTCCGAGTGGGTGAAGCTCATCCTCATCCTCGCTGTCGCGCGGTTTTTCTGGAACCTTGCAGGCCGCGAGCTTACGTGGGTCGACATCGGCAAAGCCTTCGCGCTTGTCATCCTGCCCATGGCCCTTGTGCTCAAGCAGCCTGACCTTGGGACCGCGTTGACTTACCTTCCCATCCTGATCGCCGGACTCTTCCTCGGCGGACTGCGTTTCAAGCAGGCGGGCATCATCCTGCTCGCCATGGCCGCGATGGTTGGAATCGCGCTGCTGCGTGGCAAACACTTGAAGCCCTACCAGCAGGCCCGCATCAACAGCTTCCTCGATCCCGGCTCAGATCCGCGCGGCGCGGGCTATCAGATCCTTCAGTCGAAGATTGCAGTTGGCTCCGGAGGTCTCTGGGGCAAGGGCACCAGCAAAGGCACGCAGACGCAGGGCGACTTCCTTCCCATCCCTTACACCGACTTTATCTTCGCCGCCTTTTGCGAGGAGCACGGCTTCATTGGCGGCGTTGGCGTGCTGCTGCTCTATTTCCTCATCCTCACCCGCCTGATTCAGAATGCGCAGCAGGCGCTCGATGCGCCCGCGGCCTTCATCATCATGGGCGTGGTTGGCGTGCTGCTCTTCCAGGTGGTGGTCAACATAGGGATGGTGGTTGGACTGCTGCCTGTCACCGGCATTCCGTTGCCGCTGATGAGCTACGGCGGATCGTCGGTGCTGTTCACGTTCCTCGCCCTCGGCATCGTGATGAACATCCGCATGAGCCGCTTCGTCAACTGAAGCGCTGCGATCTACCTGGAACACTAGAGTTTCTTGCGATAAACGAAGCCATGCGCCCCGCGTGCGTAGAAGTTCTCCGCCAGGCGCACGCGGTTGTAGCCGAGCGACTCATAGAATGCGATCGCGCCTGCGTTGCCGGTGTAGACATGCAGCGCGACCTCCTGCGCTCCGGCGGCTCGTGCACGTGACTCGGTCTCTTCCATCAACCGGCGCGCAAGGCCGCGTCGGCGGTAGGGCGCCGCGACATCGAGCGTGACGATGTAAGCTGTCTGGCCTTCCATATGGGCAATTGTGAAACCGGCGAGCCTTGGCGGCACATTCTTGCCGACGTGCGCTTCGGCGAGCAACACAATCGCGTGCGACTCTTCCGCGAACTGGCGCATCGCTCGGCTGCTGATGCGGAACGGCGCCTCAAAGCACTCGAGGTCGAGCGCGTACATCGCGTTGGCGTCGCCGGCGCGGTAGGCGCGCAGCATGATTGCATCCGGCGAATTGGGGGCGGCGTCCATGCGCTCAGCAACGGCTTCGCTTCTTCCCGGCAATTCCAGAGGCGCCATTGGACGGCCCGGTTGAATCAAAGCACCTTGCGCACAATGCGGCGGACGAACTCCACCGTGACGCCGAAGATCACGTGGGAGGTCATCTCGCTGACGCGCTCGCGCGTGCTCTCACTGCCGACAGGCAGCGAGATGCCGAGAGCAGGCAGGGGGGCCTCATGGGTGAGCGTCTCGACGGCCATACCGAATGCGGCGCCTTCTTTCGCAGTGGCCGCGGGATAAAACTCGGCCAGCGCGCCGTAGGCTGCGCCGGTCGCGGCGCCGAACTCCCAGGGAATGCGCTCGCCGGAATTTGGCAAACCGGAATGCCTGGCGAGCCAGTTACCTGCCGGCTCTGCCTCTTTCGCCGAACGATGCTGGAACATGCGCTCGGCCAACGTCTTGGCCGCGACGCCGACCAGGCCGGCGACCAGGCCGGCGGCCAGACCTTTCGCGAGCGATCGTTCGCGGCTTGCGGTAGATGGGGTGTGTTCGCTCATAGCGGCTCAGGCAAAGGTATCAGGATTCTTCAGATGCGCAGGATCAGCGCGGCGTGCCTTCGGTCCAATCGTAGACGACAACGCCAAGGTCGTTCAGGGTCTTGACGGTGTTCTCGATGTTGCGGCGGACGGAGGGTTCGTCGGACTTGGGGGTGCCGTGGGCTTCTTCCACAGCAACCACGCGGCCGTAGGGCCACGAGTTCTCCGGGATGGCGTTGAGCGCCGCGGGAAGATCTGAGAGGCGGACAGTCACATCCTGGCGGCGCGCGCTGACCGGCCGCAACATCCCGCCTACGCCGATCTGGCTTGGGTTGGCGTCCGCCAGTGTGATGTGCAGCGTGGCCATGTTCGCCTGCACGGTGAGGTAAGGATTCTCCCAGCCGTTGAGCGAGTGGACGGCCATGTAGCGGCTCTTGGCGGGGGGCGGGATCAGCTCAATCTGTTGGCGGGCGGTTGCGACCACCTGCGGATCGGGCAGGGCGGTTGCGGAGGCGCGACTACAGCCGGAGAGGGTTCCGGCGAGCGACAAGGTGAGCGATGCGGCAAGCAGAGTCGCAGCGCAGCGAAGATTTGTGCAGGAAGAACAAGGGGAGTGAGACATAGGCGCTCCTGACAGGATAACAAGACTGCACAAACAGGATGTTGACGGCAACTGGCGGCCTTGCGGCGGCCTCAGTGGCCGGTAAAGTGCGGGCCGCGCTTTTCGAGGAACGCGCGGGTGCCCTCGCGCATGTCGTCGGTCGCACAGAGCCGGGCGAAGAGCGAGCCTTCGAGGGCGATGGCTTCTTCGAGTGGCAGGTCCGCGCCACGGTTGACGGCTTCGAGGATGGCGGCGACGGCGAGCGGCGGCTGCGCGGCGATGGTACGGGCCAGCTCCATGACGCGCAGGTCGAGGTGTTCGGAGGGAACGACTTCATCCACAAGACCGATGCGGAGAGCTTCGTGTGCGTCGATGGGCTGCCCGGTGAGCATCATCTTCAGCGCGGCGCCGCGGCCGATGAGGCGTGGAAGGCGTTGCGAGCCGCCGTAGCCGGGCAGGATGCCGAGGCGGACCTCCGGCTGGCCAAGGCGAGCGGTCTCCGCCGCGATGCGTATGCTGCAGGCCATCGCAAGTTCGCAGCCGCCGCCGAGCGCGTAGCCGTTGACCGCGGCGATGACGGGCTTGGGCAGCGTCTCGATGCGGCGGAAGATGCGCTGCGCGCGTCCAGCGAACTGAGCGGCATTTGCCGCGTCTACCGCCGCGAGCTCGCCGATGTCCGCGCCGGCGGCGAAGGCCTTCTCGCCTGCTCCGCGCAGAAGGATGACGCGGACGGAAGTATCGTCGCCAAGCGCAGCGATGCTCTCGTCCAGCTCGCGCAGCATCGCGGCGTTGAGCGCGTTGTGCACGCGCGGGCGGTTGAGGGTGACGGTCGCGATGGCGTCAGTTGTTTCTACAAGCAGGGTCTCAAGGCTCACTCGTGTCTCTCCTAATGGCTGGAGGGCTGACTTATCTCAGACGATACAATCAGATGCAATGGGCACATCGCATGATTAAGGGCATCACGCTGGTGACGCAGGTGGCGGCACTTGACCGGCTGGGCGCGCTGTTCACCGCGCTGGGCTTCGAGCCGGGCCGAGGCTGGGACGAAACCTCACAAGGGGGCACCGGCAAGGGCGCGGCATTTCTTGCACCGATCGGAAATCTTGAGCTGGTCGCCGGTCGTGCGCCGGCGGTGCCGCCGGTGCTGGTAGAGGTGACGCACCTGGACGAGGTGCGCGCGGCGGTGGTCGAGTGGGCGAGCGCGGACGGTGTTGCGGTCGGAGAGATCGCAGCAACGCACTGGAAGTCGCGGCTGTTTACGGTCGCCGTCGATCCAGCCCTGACGGTCGGCTTCTGGGAGTCGGAGAATCCGCTGCATGGCAGACCGGTTGCGATCGAAGGCGACCTGAGCGCGAGCGGCATGCGGTTCGCGATTGTGGTCGCGAGGTGGAACGCGGTGATCACGGACCGGCTGCTGCAGGGCGCGCTCGACGCGTTGTATCGGTCCGGCGCGGCGAAGAGCGATGTCGAGATGGTGCGCGCGCCGGGCGCTTGGGAGATTCCGTCGGCTGCGCGAGCGCTTGCCGAGACGAAGAAGTTTGACGCGATCGTCACGCTGGGCTGCCTGCTACGGGGCGAGACGCCGCACTTTGAGGCGATCTACAACGAGGTGGCGCGCGGCATCGGGCAATCGCAGCAGGAGACTGGCGTACCGCACGCGTTCGGCGTACTGACCTGCGAGACGCTGGAGCAGGCTCTTGACCGCGCCGGGGTCAAGGCCGGCAATAAGGGCTTCGAGGCGGCGATCGCGGCGATCGAGATGGTGTCGATCCAGAGGAAGATCGCGGTGACTGCATAGTGGGGACGCGGAGGAAGTCGCGCGAGCTGGCGATGCAGATGCTGTTCCAGGGCGACCTGGGCAAGCAGTCGCCGGAGGACGTGAAGCGGCTGTTCTGGGCCTCGCGGGATGATGTGGACGACCAGACGCGCGGGTTTGCCGACGATCTGTATCGCGTCGCGACTGAGCGCAGGGACGAGATCGACGGGCTGATCGAGCGTCATGCGCAGAACTGGCGGCTGGAGCGGATGGCCGCGGTCGACCGCAACCTGCTGCGCGCCGGCGTGGCGGAGCTGGTGGGCTGGCCGAACCAGCCGGCGCCGATCGTGATCAACGAGACACTGGAGATCGCGCGGCGGTATGCGGCGCCTGAGTCAGTGAACTTCCTGAATGGCGTACTGGACGCGATTGCGAAGACCGTGATGAAGGACCGATTGGGCTGATTTTATTTGATATCTTGGCGCATAAAATATCTGAAATCAGCGGGTTACGGGACGAATACTCCGCGAAAATATTGATTCCAGATAGTTTGCGTGCAAAATATTGAATCTCTTGTGCTTAGGAACAATCTGGGGCCGCAATGCAAAACCCGGCGAGCCGCCGGGTTTTGTTTGTTCTCACCTGTTTCTATTGTAGCTGGCGGAGCATAACTGTTATGCCACATTTTGAAAAGAATTATCCGCCGTGGGAACAGCAACTTACGCGAGCTTCTAGCGAATTCAGGGCTTGACATCTCTTATGGGGTTTGGCGGTCGACGGCGAAGTGGGCCGCTCGAGCCGTGGTGATCGATCCAACTTCGCTGAGGATGTTGGCGACAAAACGCAGATCCCCTTCGGGAATGACAAATGAAAAGGCGAACCACCCCTTCGCGACACGAAGGATAGGCCACCGGTCAAGCGGCAAATACAGGGATTCTGGACCCGCGCACGGCGCGGTCCAGAATGACGCCGGAGAGATTACGTCGTCTTGCGCGGCTTCTGGACGATGAGGTTGACGGAGGCCGGTGCGCCGGACGGTGTGGTGAGTCCGGGGGCGAGTGTGGAGGAGTCCGTCAGCGTGCTGCGGTTGATGATGTGGACCAGATTGTCGCCTGAGGTGCCGACGTAGACCGTGCTGTTATCCGAGGAGATAACTCCGATGAGCGGTGCGGTGGCTGTGCCGGAGAGGTGGACGTAGCTGACAGTGCCGAGGCCGCTCGGGGCGGGGGCATAGGCAGGCAGCAGTCCGCTGGAGCCGGTGTAGGTAATAAATGCGATGGATGAATCCGAGGCAGGCAGGACTCCGGTGATGGCCGTCGCCGTGATGGAGCTAAGCGGTGCGGCGTTGACTGTGTTGCTGAAGGTGAGCCGGTTGGAGGTGGGCGGGGTGGTTGCGTTCAGCGGGCAGGCGATGGAGCCGGTAGGGCTGGGGGACGCGGGAATCTGTACGTGGAGGTCGTCCACCGTGGGAACGGGCGAGACGGTCGCGCCGAGGATGTGCTTGCCGTCGTTGGTGGCGGCGATGCGATCGGTGACGGCTGCGGCGGTGTCGGCAGGGGGATAGAAGACATTGGTCGCGGAAGTTGAGCCGGCAAGCGTGGTGATGGGGCAGTAGCCGCGCGCGGTGGTGACGGGACCGGCGAAATATGCGCCGACGGCGGGCACGGTGACAGCGACATCGATGACGGGAGTGCTGGATGGTGTCGCGGGCGAGTAGGGGGTCCAGCCTGTGATGTTTGAGTAGATGAGGAGCTGATTGCCGGCCGTGATGTACACGGTCTGGTTGTCCGGGGTGAACTCAGCGTGGGTGGCAACGCCGCCATAGCTGGAGATGACACCGCCGCCGGCGGACTCGATGGAGATGGTCTGCTTGACCGGATCGGTGAGCACCAGAGTTGTGCCGTCGGGCGATATGGCCAGGACGATGCCGGGGGAACTGAGATCGGTGCGTGTGATGGAGAGGCTGCCGATCGCGTTGATCGCCATCAGCGCGGTGGAACTTCCCATATAGATGCTTGCGCCGTCGTTGCTGATGACCATGGAGTTGGGCAGGTAAGGCAGCAGCAGCGGCTGTGCGAGACCGGTCTGCGTGAAGTCGCGCGCGCTGACGTATTGCGACTGGGTGCTCGCCATATAAAGCACGGTGCCATTGGTGCCGGGTGTGACCAGGTCGACGGAGTTGGAGGTGATTGGCGTGCCGTTGCCTTGCAGGCCGATCTGGTTATACGGAGCGGGATTGCATGTGTTCGGCTGGCAGATGGCGGATATGGACGCGGCACCTGCAAGCACTGGCGTGATGGTGTTGGATCCGGCCGGAATCGTGACGGGTGTAGTGGAGACGTACTCGAGCGAGAGGCCGGTGATGGGGTTTCCGTGGGTGTCAAGGACTGTGGCCGAAAGCGGCAACTGGTTGTTCTGGTTGACGGTGATCGGTGTATTCCCCGAGAAACCGGGCGCGGAGAGTGCGATGGAAGCCGGCGGACAGCTGGAGAAGTAGCCTGCCGAGCTGGATGAGTTGGAGATATTGGCGTTGATGAGGACCGAACCGGGCTGCAGCGCGGTGGCGACGCCGTTCTGGTCAATGGTGACGACGTTGGAGCCGGAACCGTTGCCGCTGGTGGCGGCGGAGAACACAAGGTGCCCGGCGAGGCAACTGATGTTGGTCTGGTTGGCGCCGGTGCCGGCATAGACGCGGGCCACGAGCTGCCGCGTCTGGTTCTGCGAGACGCAGGTAGTGGCGTCGTAAGCCGGCGCGGTGATCTGGTTCACGGTAGCCAGCGGGCAGCAGGCGGTGGTGGGGTCGGTACTACAGTTTGTGGAAGGACTGCCCAGGACAATGGAGGTGACGACCGGATGAACGAATACCGGCAGCGGGTTGGAAGTGACGCCGTCGGCCGAGGCAGCGATATATGCGGTGCCGGACTTGTTGGTGGGGTTGCAGACGGTGAAATCGGGAATGCCGCCGCCGCTGTTGCGGTTCCACGTGCCGGCGCAGAGGTGGCCGTTCGAGGGGTTGACATCGGCAAGGGTCATGTCGGTGGTGCCATAGGTGTAGCCGGCGACGGAGACCGAGGAGCCTTTGCAGTCTGTGGCGGCGGGTGCCTGCACCTGGCCGATCTCGCCGGCGTTCAGCGAGATTCCGTAGACGAGGGGTTGCAGAGTGATCGCAGTGGCCTGGCCGGCGACCACGCCGGAGTCACCGCCGTTGCAAAAGACAGGGGCGAGATTGTGCTTGCAGCCCGAGATCGAGACACCGAATGGGATGGCAAACAGAAACAGGACAACCAAGGTAACAAACCGACGCATTCCACCTCCCCGCTCGCCGCGACCGAATGGCAGCGAACGGTTGCACCACGGGCTCAATTTTTCTCAAGCCCCAGTGTAGAAGCTGCGCACACAGGAGGCAAATGAGCTGGCGTAGGTTTTAGACGGGAAAAGATAACAAAGGTTCAAGGCGCAAGGGACAAGGTTCAAGGTGGGTGCGGGCGCAAGATTCATTGTGCCGAAGGCATCCAGGTGGCGAACCAGTCGAGAGTGCGCGCGAGGGCGTCGCGTCGGTGGTCGGGTGAGCGGAAGCTATGGCCTTCGCCGGGATAGACGACGAGCTGGGTGGGCGTACCGAGATCGCGCAGCGCGTGCCAGAACTCGAAGGATTGCGGCGCGGGGCACTCTCCGTCGCGGTCGCCGACGAGGAGGAGGGTGGGTGTGTGGTCGTGCTTGATGAAGTCGATGGCTGAGGATTTGGCGTAGACGGAGGGGTCGTCATAGACGGATGCGCCGAAGAAGGGAATCATCCACTGGTCGATGGAGTTTTCGCCATAGTAGGACTGCCAGTTGGAGATACCCGCGCCGGCGACCGCTGCCTTGAAGCGGTTGGTCTGCGTGGGCGCGAACATGGTCATGAAGCCGCCGTAGCTCCAGCCGGTGAGGCCGATGCGCGCGGGGTCGATGGGCAGGCGGGCTTCGAGGGTATCGAGGCCGGCGAGGATGTCGCGGAGATCGCCGTAGCCGAAGTCTTTGATGTTGGCCTGGGTGAAGGCCTCGCCCTGGCCGAAGCTGCCGCGCGGGTTGGGTTCGAAGACGAAGTAGCCAAGCGCGGCAAAGGGAACGGGGTTGAACGAGGCGGACGGAAAGTGTGGCGTGGCGGCGTTCGATGGGCCGCCGTGGACGGAGACGATGAGGGGATATTTGCGGGCGGGGTCGTAGTTCGAGGGATAGATGAGCCAACCCTGGATGTGGCGGCCCTCGTTGGTGTAGCCGATGGACTCGGCGCGGCCCCATGCAGGATGGATAGCGTCGTTGAGATGGGTGATTTGCTGGAGATGGTTGAGAGGGCCGGCGTAGATTTCGGGCGGGTGATCGAACGAGGATTGGATGAGGGCGATGTTGTCGGTGTGCGAGGTGCTGACGGAAAAGATGTCGAAGCCGGAGATGATGGTCGCGGGGAGGGTGAGGTTGATGTTGGGATCGTCGGTTGCGGCGATCTGGCCGGTGGGAGAAGTATGCAGATCGAGGGCGGTGAGGTGAGTGGAACCGTTGGCGCGTTCGGCGACGCCGAGGGTGTTGTCATCGAGCCAGGTGATCCATGCGGGAGAGGCGGCGCGGTTGGGGGTGAGGTTGATGGGTGCGGCATTTGGAGCCGGGCCGCTGGAACTGATGAGATAGATGTCGCCGCCGACCGATCCCTGGTCGGACATCAGGCCCCCGATGAAGGCGATGGATTTGCCGTCGGGGGAGAAGCGCGGGACGGCGATCTGCAGGCCTTGGAGCGGGCCGGGGGTGTAGTGCGGGGGTTCAGTGGCTTGGATGCCGTAGAGCGGGCCCGGCGTGTCTGTGGGATCGAAGACCATGCACGGCATGCAGATTGGTGTGCCGGTTGCGTTGCTGAAGGACCTGGTGTCCTCCTCGGTATATGCGACTTCCGTGTAGAGCTTGGCGGACCACCAGTTGTCCTCGCCAGGTGGCTTGGCGGCGACGAAGACGACTTGAGAGATACGCGGGTTCCAGGAGAATTCGTAGACATGCAGATCCGGCGGAGTTGTGAAGCGCGCATAGCCGGTCTGCGGATTGATGAGGTAAACGCGCTGGACATCGATGTGGTCCTGGCCGATGACGCCGGTGAGCGGCGCGGTGGCGTTGGTGGCTCCGGGGCGGTGCGTGGCGTTCTCGACGAAGAGGAAGGCGATGGATTTGCCGTCGGGCGACCACTGCAGGTCTGAAATCTCGCCGTGGAGGTGGGAGATCTGCTTCATCTGGTTGGTGGCGAGGGTCCAGAGGAAGAGGTTCTGCTGCTCTCCGCTGGGGTGAAGTTTGCCGCCTTCGTCCGTGCAGTTGGAGAGGAAGGCGAGCTGGTGGCCGTCGGGCGACCAGGCTGGGTGGGCAGCGGTGCAGCGGCCCGGTTTCAGATTTGTGGCGTTGCCGATGGTGTCGGGGGAGAGGATGCGGTCGTGGATTTTTTTTGATCCAGCGGTGCCCTGAACGGAGTCTTTGGGCGCGATGCCGGTGAGGTGGAGTTCGGAGTTGCCGGTATCGCCGACGGTCCAGGCGAGCTGGGTGCCATCGGGGGAGATGGCGACGGTCTGCGGGGTGCGCACGCGGGCGAGCGAGTCGAGGAGAGATGAGATGCGGGCGGTGGTGGCGGGGTCAGGAGCGGACATGGGGCGTGCGGGATCGGTGGCAGATGAGGCTACGGTGATGTTCGGGACCTCAGGGTTGGTGACGACTATGCACGGTCCGTCTGGCCCCGGACAGCCACCGATCAACAGCTTCACCGTAAGTTCCTGGATATGCGCGCCGCTGATCGTGATTTGCTGGTGCTCGGTGGGGAAGCCCTGGCTGCTTGTTGTGAGGCCATAGGCACCGGTTGGGAGTTCGATCCATGCGGTGCCCTTATGGTCCGTAAAAATGGCTTGATCGAGCACTGTCGTTGCAGAGTGAAAATGCAGCTGCGCCTGTGGAATGGGAGCTCCGGTTGGGTCTATGACAGTGATGTTGACCTTACCGTTGGATGGCTGCGTCTGAGCGCTGACTGATCGGGCGAGGGCCGACATGGTTAGCAAGAGTGCGAGGAGAGCCGTGAAGACGGTCCGGAGCGGCATGGGGGAAGGATAGCGGAAGGACAGGTACGAGGGACAAGATTCGAGGTTCAAGGTGCGGGGGACGCGTGCCGAGGGGAGGATGGTTCGGATCGCTGTGGCAGCGTGGAAATGAAGCAGGTCCTTCGACTGCGCATCGCGCTAGTGCGCGATGCTTCGCTCAGGATGACAGATTTGTGGGAATAGAGGGATTTTCACCCTCTCGCGCTTGACCGCGCGGAAGCCGCTTGTTATTGTTAGAAGGTTCCGCGTGAATCGGGGACTTCGTGCCGTCTGCAACCTAAGGATTGGGGACAGGCGGCCGGCTGGTGAAGTGGGCTGGATGGGCAGGACGACTCCGGTTCCAGTACACTAATTAGATAGACAAGCGTCTGGGTCTCGACTGAAAGCAGCGCGAGGCCAGGGAAAGAATAGACGCGAATCCTTCGCAATCGCACCTGCGACACCCTCTCTCCAGAGATGGGCTATGCGGGGCGGAACAGGCGAAACGGAGCCAACTCCAACTTCCAGGAGTACCGGCAGCGGGGCTTGAGGTTCAAGCCAGTGTCCGCGGGACCGGAGGAAGCAAGGGACGCTCGGCCACCGTCGACTGTTGTTCGTCTGAGTTTGAGTTAGCAGACGGGGTGCAGGGAAAAGCTCCGCGCGAGGCACGTCAGTGTCCTCATTCTTTTTGCGTGTACTGCGCGCGAAATGCAAATGGCGCGTGAATTTTTCTTCGGCTCCGGCTGAAGAGTTTGGGAAGTACCGGAAGTTTCAAGGAGTTCGAGTGCCTACGTTCCATCAGCTCGTCAAGCAGGGGCGCACGCCCACCCGCTATAAGACCGCGTCTCCGGCGCTGCAGGGTTCGCCGCAGCGGCGCGGCGTCTGCACCCGCGTCTACACCCAGACGCCCAAGAAGCCGAACTCAGCGCTGCGCAAGGTGGCGCGCGTGCGGCTGACCAACGGCATTGAAGTGACGACGTACATCCCGGGCATCGGCCACAACCTGCAGGAGCACTCGATTGTGCTGATCCGCGGCGGCCGCGTGAAGGACCTGCCCGGCGTGCGGTATCACGTGGTGCGCGGCTCTCTCGACTCGGTCGGCGTGGCCAACCGCAAGCAGGGCCGGTCGAAATATGGGGCGAAACGCCCGAAGGCGGCAGCCAAATAAGTTCTCAGTTGTTAGTTGTCAGTTCTCAGTAACCAAGCCCGGAACGTGAGAGGTCAACCGCGCCGGGGGAAGAAGAGAGAGAAGAAAAGCAGATGCCAAGAAAAGGCCATGTAGCGAAGCGCGAAGTTGCGGCGGACCCGGTTTATAACTCCACGCTGGTAACGAAGTTCGTGAACTCGATGATGTGGGGCGGCAAGAAGTCCACCGCGCAGTCGATCTTTTACGAGTCGATGAAGAACCTGGAGACCAAGGGCGGCGACGAGGCCCTAAAGCTGTTCAAAAAGGCCGTCGAGAACTGCAAGCCGCTGCTGGAAGTGAAGAGCCGGCGTGTGGGCGGCGCGAACTACCAGGTGCCGATCGAGGTAAACCCGGAGCGGCGCACGTCGCTGGCGATCCGCTGGATTGTGACCTACGGCCGGGCGCGCGGTGAGAAGGGCATGGTGGAGAAGCTCTCCGCCGAGCTGCTGGATGCGGCCAACGGCCGCGGCGCGGCGATGAAGAAGAAGGAAGATGTGCACCGCATGGCCGAGGCGAACAAGGCCTTCGCGCATTACCGGTGGTAGCCCAGGACTAGGTTCTGGGGACTAGGAACTAGGAAAACCGCGAGAGCGTTCGCTCCGCAGAGTGAGAGAGAAATACCGTGGCACGCACTGTACCTCTAAATCGTTGCCGGAACATCGGAATCATGGCGCACATCGACGCCGGGAAGACGACGACGACCGAGCGCATTCTCTTCTATACGGGCATCACGCACCGTATCGGCGAGGTGCACGAGGGCACTGCCACCATGGACTGGATGGAGCAGGAGCAGGAGCGTGGCATCACCATCACGTCGGCTGCGACGACTTGCACCTGGAAGAACACCCGCATCAACATCATCGACACGCCCGGCCACGTGGACTTCACGGCCGAGGTCGAACGCTCGCTGCGCGTGCTGGACGGCGCGGTGGCCTGCTTCGATGCGGTCGCCGGCGTGCAGCCGCAGTCGGAGACGGTGTGGCGGCAGGCGGACAAGTACAAGGTCCCGCGCATCTGCTTCATCAACAAGATGGACCGGGCCGGCGCGGACGCTGTCTATGCCACCTCGACGATTGTCGACCGGCTGGGCGCGCGCGCGATTCCGATCAACATTCAAATCGGCGCGGAGGCGAAGTTTGTCGGCGTAGTCGACCTGGTCACGATGAAGGCCATCATCTGGCACGACGAGACCATGGGCGCCGAATATTCGGTCGAAGAGATTCCCGCGGACCTCAAGGAGCTTGCCGAAAAGGGCCGTCACGACCTGATTGAGGCGGTTGCCGACTCCGACGACGAGATCATGCACATGTATCTCGAGGGCCAGGACCCGACGGTGGAGCAGTTGAAGGCCGGCATCCGCAAGGCGACCATCGCGATGAACATCTTCCCGGTGCTCTGCGGCTCGGCCTTCAAGAACAAGGGTGTGCAGACGCTGCTCGATGCGGTGGTTGACTACCTGCCGAGCCCGCTGGACATTCCTCCTGTGGTCGGGCATGACCCGGAGAACATGGAGAAGGAAGTGATCCGCAAGGCGGACGATTCCGAGCCGTTCGCGGCGCTTGGCTTCAAGATCATGACCGACCCATTCGTCGGGCAGCTGATCTTCATCCGTGTCTACTCGGGTCAGCTCAAGACGGGTGATTCGGTCCTGAACCCGCGCACGCGCAAAACCGAACGAATTGGACGGTTGTTGAAGATGCACGCCAACAAGCGCGAGGAGATTACGGAGATTCTCGCCGGCGACATCTGCGCGGCGGTGGGCCTGAAGAACCTGATTACGGGCGATACGATCACCAACGAGCGGCACCCGGTGGTGCTGGAGTCGATCGACTTTCCGAAGCCGGTTATTGAAGTCGCCGTCGAACCGAAGACCAAGGCCGACCAGGAGAAGATGGGCATGGCGCTGGCCAAGCTGGCGCAGGAAGATCCCACCTTCAACGTGCGCACGGACATCGATTCGGGGCAGACGATCATCGCCGGCATGGGCGAGTTGCATCTCGAAATCATCGTCGACCGCATGATGCGCGAGTACAAGGTCGAGGCGAATGTCGGCAAGCCCCAGGTGAACTACCGCGAGACGATCCGCGGGAACGCGGAGGCTGAGGGCAAGTACATCCGGCAGACGGGCGGCTCGGGTAACTATGGCCATGCGAAGATCCGGATCTCGCCGAACGAGCCGGGCAAGGGCTACGAGTTCTCGAACGACATCAAGGGCGGCACGATCCCGAAGGAGTACATCAAGCCGATCGACCAGGGAATCCAGGAGGCCATGCAGGGCGGCGTGCTGGCGGGCTACGAAATGGTCGACGTAAAGGTGTCGCTGTACGACGGCAGCTATCACGACGTCGACTCGAATGAAATGGCGTTCAAGATCGCCGGATCGATCGCCTTCAAGGAGGCCGCGCGCAAGGCGAAGCCGGTGCTGCTGGAGCCGGTGATGGCGGTCGAGGTGACGGTGCCCGAGGATTACATGGGCACGATCATCGGCGACCTGAACTCGCGGCGCGGGCGCATTGAAGGCATGGAGATGGTGGGCAACACGCAGGCCATCCGCGCCACGGTGCCGTTGTCCACGATGTTCGGCTACGCGACGCACATGCGCGGCGCGACC
>DATNEM010000231.1:0-5751 GCA_035552995.1 Acidobacteriaceae bacterium
GTTTCATTGGCTCCTGCGCCGAAGGTGATCTCCTGCTGACGGTTGAAGCTTTGGCCTGCATAGCCTATGCGCACTCGCGCAAACTCAAGGCCATGCAACAGGAAGGCCATTTCTGCCGCACTGCGCGCGCGCTGCTCCACAACCGCGTGGGCGTCGGGACGTACGAGGGCCATCACCCGTGCAGCGGCATCGGCGAAACGATCACGCACAGCTGCTTCATCGGGCGCATGCAGCAGGCGGGTGGCGAGGTTCCCGTGGTCGGCCGCATCGCGTTGCGCCAACTCCTCGGTGCGCTCGTCGAGCTCCCACAGCTCCCACTGCGCCGCATCCGGATTCATCCACGCCAGACGCGAGGCAGTCAGCGCTGCCATCCCGCGCGGCACAATGATGCGCAGTCCGCGATAAAGGCGCTTGCCGCCGGCGTTCTCGCGGCAGTGCGCCAGCCACAACACGCCGACGGTCAGGACACCGTCGATCGTGGTCTGCGTCTCTTCCTGATTCACGCCGATCAACGCCCACGCCTGGTGTCCGTTGAACAGCGACCCCCGCGCATAGGCCGGCCCGAAGCTCTTCTCCAGATCCATGGCCGTGCGCAGCCCGTCGATCTTCCAATCGCCCCAATCTTCGGTTCCGCGCAACGCGGCGCGCTCCAGCGTCTTCAAGTAGCGCGTTCGCACCGCTTCTCGCGAGGACGGCGTGCGGCGATCCCGGTCTGCAAGAATGTCCAGCGATCCCGGCCGAGCCTGGCCGAAACGATGCGCCGTCAGCCGGAGGGCTGCTGCGCTGCCCGCGCCACGCATGGTCGCCGCGCTTAGCCGGCGGACGATATTCTGGGCGCCATCCCAGAGTTGCAGCGTGCAGCGGCCGTGTTCAGTTGTGAGGGAGTACTTCGCAGTCCGCAGGTCGAAGAGCACGCGGCCTTCTTCGGCCACGACTGAGCGCTCATGGGCGGCGAGGAATTCCTCGATCGTCCGGGCGATCTGCTCGGACGTCTGCTCGGCATCTTTGCCGGATCCAGCTCTTGTCGGCTTCATTGGTTGAGGGCCAAAGTCTAGCAAATGCCAGTCTATCTGCGTCTCCAAAAGCCGAAAGTACGTCTACGAGAATGCAATCTTTATCGGGTTTCGCATGTCCACGGTTATCCTTTAAGATCTCGCCTCCGGAACGGCCGGTACTTTGACTGGACCAGGGATGGTTTATTTTCAGTGTGATAAAGGACGCGACCGCCGTGTGTCGATCGGTGCATCCTGTAATGCTCCGAGGCGCTTGCGGTCGCCAAAACCGGGATATGCCGATTGGGTGTGATCCCCGGTCCTGGTCTTCCATCCCGCATTAATAGCGGGCAGATTGGATTGGCCCGATCCGGACTTTTGTTTTGCAAGGATAGAGATTCTGACTGTCACGGTTATCATCTGCACCCGGAATCGGCCCGCATGCCTGAGGAGTTCTCTTGAGGGCGTCAAGGCTCTTGAGCCGGCGGCTGACGAGATTCTGGTGATCGATAACACCACCGGAGATGCCGAGACTGAGTCGATTGCGGGTCAATTCTCGGCGCGTTACGTGGTTGAGCCGGCGAAGGGCCTGAGCCGCGCGCGCAACCGGGGGCTGGCCGAAAGCAGGACCGAGATCGTCGCGTTCATTGACGACGATGCGGTCCCAAGGAACGACTGGCTGCGGCATCTCGTTAGTCCGTTTGAGGATGCGAAGGTGGCCGCCGTCACGGGAAGAATAGTTGCGCCGGAAGCGAGTGACGATGACGACGAGTCTGAGTCTCCCGTCATCGTGAATGACAAGGTTGTGCACTGGTTTGAGATCGCAACCTTCGGCGGTCTTGGCCTTGGAAGCAACATGGCGCTGCGCCGATCGGCCTGCCTGGGGTGGACGGTGTTTGACGTGCGGCTAGGGCGCGGGGGGCCGATCGAGATCGCAGACGAGAATTTTGCATTCGCCTCTCTGCTCTCGCGCGGGTACACCGGGGTCCATCTGCCGGCGGCCGTGGTTACGCATCCTCGCCTGCGGCACGATACCCAGTCGCACCGGGCGCGCAATTCCTTTGCCTATTGGCTGTTGCTCTTCTCTGCGTTTCCCGCGCGGAGGCGCGATCTGCGCCAATTTCTCTTCCGGAGGTTGCGGCGCGAGCGCCTGGGCTGGCAGCGCGGGACGCAGGACCCCGGCGTAATCATTACCAGCAGCTGGTGGGCAAAGCTGAAGTCCGGAGTCAGTGGCCTGCTGCTCTTTCTTCGCACGAGGAAGTAAGGGCTACCAGTCCATCCGCTCGCGAAGACGGGTGATGTGGGCGACATGGTGACGCGAGTGCCACCCATACATCAGGGTGGCGAGTTCCACTGTCATCGGGCCGTTCTCCGGGTGCCTGTACCCGCGCTGCCACTGCTCCTCATCCAGGGACTCCAGCAGCATCACCCAGCGAGCATGAAGGCTCTCCAGCAAGGCAACGGACCATCCGACAGGCGCGGATGAGTCGTGGAGCGTTGCCCAGGCCTTTTCCTTGTAGGCGAAGATCACCGGCCAGTCTTCGGTGAGCGCCAGCCGGATGCGGCTGACTGCATTGGCGTGGCTGTCCGCAATGTGATGAACCAGTTGCCGGACCGTCCAGCCGCCTTCCCGGTAGGGCGTGTCGAGTTGATCCCGGCTGAGGCCATCGAGGGCCGCGGAAAGCCTGCCCGGAAGCCCCGCCAATGCTGCGATTGCGGTCATGCGTTCGTGCGGCGTGATGTTCTCCGGCCGCTGAAATCGACCCACCGGATACCTGGGATCTGGTGCCTCACCCGAAACGGTTGTGCCCATGGCGTCCTCCTGATGGTTGGAATCGGGGAGGTTTTTCCCGCTGCTCAGACTTGGCAAGCAAGGTAGCACACGGATGCGCTGTTCTCAAGGAACGCAGACTAGGCGGGTGATAGTCCAGTTCTGCATCGAACCGCTTATGCGCATTTTTCATAGAAGAGCAATATTCTTTTTCCTCATTCTGTGGGTTTCCGCCTGCGGCTTCGCGCAACCAAGGGCGGCGTCCTACGCCGGTTTCGATGCGAATGAGTATCCCGGCGATGAGCAACTGGCTGCGCTTCGCAAGCAGTTCGCGTTCACGGGCTATTGGTTGAATAATCCTCCCGGCGCTAACCACAATCCGTGGGCGGGCAAGCGCGATGTGCTGCGCCGCGCGGGATTCGGCTTCCTGGTGGTTTTCAATGGCCGTCTGGACAAGGAGATTCTTGCTGCTCAAAAAGCGGGGAAGCAGCCGGCGGTGTTTGCGCGCGAAGATGCGGCAGTTGCCGCGGCGGCAGCGAAGCGCGAGGGCTTTCCACCCGGCACCATCATTTTTCTCGACCAGGAAGAAGGAGGCCGCATGCTCCCGGAGCAGGCGGCGTATCTGCTGGGATGGACCGAGGCCGTCGCGGCCACCAGCTATAAACCGGGCGTCTACGCCAGCGGCAAGCCTGTGGCGGACGAGGACGAGAACGGCCACAAAATCACCATCACCACGATTCAGGACATACGCGCGCATGTCGCCGCACAGCATCTGCATCCCATCGCCTTCTGGACGATACAGGATGCGTGCCCGCCGGCGCCCGGGTGCGTCGTCTCTCCGTTGCCTGCGCCGGACAGGAGCGGAACATTGGATTCCGCAGCCTGGCAATTTGCACAGTCGCCGCGCGAGAAGAACATCACCCAGGCTTGCGTGGCAACTTACAACCGCGACGGCAACTGCTACTTGCCGGGCGCGCCGCCTGCACTGGCGCACTATCAGCTTGACCTCAGCGTGTCGAATTCGCCAGATCCGTCGCACGGCCGCTGATGGGTGGTAAACGGGGAGGCATCCTATGACGTCAAAGTGCAAGGCAAGAGGCGTTCGGAAGGATTGAAATGCCGCAATTGGAAGTTTTGAAAGAAGGGCCGGCAGCAGCAGAATCTGCAGCGGCTTCCTACGCAAAACATGTGAACCCGGAATGGGTGCGGCTGCTTGACCTGCTCGGCATGAACGTCCGCTATACACGCTGCGAAGGCACGCAGCTCTTCGCGGAAGACGGTCGCGTGTTCCTGGATTTCCTCTCCGGTTATTGCGTCCACAATACCGGGCACAACCATCCGAAGATTGTGGCCTTCCGTGCGATCCATCCCGGAATGTTCGGGCAGATGCTGGTCCGCCGCCTATTCCACCATCACGGCGTCTTGTCGCAGATCTGCGGGAACAACTTCATGGTGCTTAAGGTCGCGCCGCCGCTGGTGGTGCGCGAAGATCAGCTCGATCAATACGTCGAGGCGATCGGCAGCGTGGTTGACGCGCTGCATACCTCTTCGGCCTTTTGGTCCGAGGCATTGGAACTTGGCCGCCGCGCACTGCGGGTTTGACGCCGTCCGCTGCTGTGATCCAAATCACTGCATTCAATCGGGATCGCGCATCTGTAATAGATATGTCGCATCTTGTTGCAGGCGGTGGCTTCGAGGTGCCGGGCCGAAGAAGCAAACGTCTAACTGTCAGTTGTGCGGCCGCAGCCCCTTTAGCGAAAGCGAAGCCACTCATTTTGTCGACTATCCTCCCCAAAGCAAAGACAATCCAGAATCACCCCAACATAGCCGGCCTGGCCTCCACGGACGCGCTGATCGTAGGCGGAGGCCCGGCTGGCCTTGCGGCCGCCATCGCGTTGCGCCTGCGCGGCATCGACTGCACCGTGGTCGAAGCTCGCCCTCCCGCTATCGACAAGGCTTGCGGCGAGGGGCTGATGCCTGACTCGCAAGCCGTTCTGTCGAGTCTTGGCGTGATGCTCGACGAGACCGACGGTCATCGCTTCCGGGGCATCCGGTTTGCGAACGCATCGCATACCGTTGAATCAGGATTTCCTGCCGGCCAAGGCCTCGGCGTCCGCCGTCCCCATCTGCATCGCCTGCTCGCCGCGCGCGCGGAGGCTTTGGGTGCCCGACTTCTGTGGAAGAGTCATGTGCGACTTGCGACGAGTGCTCTGGGTGGGGATGACGGTCGTGTCGCTAATATTAACGATCGTCCTATCCGCTACCGCTGGCTGATCGGTGCGGACGGGCAGGCATCGACCGTGCGCCGCTGGGCTGGGCTGGATCCGGCGCGCAATCAATCGGTGCGCTATGGTTTCCGCACTCACTACCGCGTGGATACGGCCAGCTTCGATATGGTGGAGATCCACTGGGGGCGCGGCGGCCAGCTCTATCTCACTCCGGTCGCGCCGGATTGTGTCTGCGTGGTGTATCTGTCGCGCGATCCGCATATCGGCAAAAAGGATGTGCTCGCTGAGTTTCCTGAGATCGCGCGCCGCCTTGCAGGTTCCAAAGGCCTCGAGGTTGTCTCGCAGCAGCGCGGCGCGGTGTCCGCGACCTGCCGTCTGCATCGCGTCGCTACCGACCACGTAGCCCTTGTGGGCGACGCCTCCGGCTCGGCAGATTCGATTACGGGCGAGGGTCTGGCCGTTAGCTTCCGTCAGGCGC
The DNA here is from genome assembly GCA_035552995.1 of Acidobacteriaceae bacterium. Lineage (GTDB taxonomy): Bacteria > Acidobacteriota > Terriglobia > Terriglobales > Acidobacteriaceae > Edaphobacter. The sequence continues at coordinate 5,470 of DATNEM010000231.1, forward strand.
TCGCGCTGGCAGATGCTATCGCGGCCGGCTCGCTTGCGGGCTACGAACGAGCGCACCGTGAGATTGCGCGCCTGCCGCACGCGATGGGCTCATTGATGCTCACGCTGGACCGTTGGCCGCGATTTGAAGCTCACGCGATGCGCGCTCTGGCTGAGTGTCCCGATCTCTTCCGAGGATTGATGGATGCGCATGTGGGAGCCCGCTCGCTGACTGGGGTGTTGGTGCGCCGCGGACCTGGGCTGCTCTGGAACCTGCTGGCAGCATCGGTCAGCCCGGTTCCGG
>DATNEM010000232.1:0-22705 GCA_035552995.1 Acidobacteriaceae bacterium
GGCCCGCTTTCCTGCTGAGATTGTCTCCTGCGACTCGGTCGCGGTCTACCGCGGCATGGAGATCGGCACCGCGAAACCGACGCGCGAAGAACGCACGCTCGTGCCGCATCATCTGCTGGACATCCTTACGCCGGACCAGCCATGCACAGCGGGACACTATGCGCGTCTTGCTCGCGAGGCCATCGCGGGAATCTCTCAGCGTGGCAAACTGCCGATCGTTGCCGGTGGCACTGGCCTCTATCTGCGCGCTCTGCTCGAAGGGCTGTCGCCTGGGCCGCAGCGCGACGAAGCTCTGCGTTCGCAGCTTCGAGTTCGCGCGGAGAAGCATCCGGCGCGGCTGCATCGCATTCTCACGCGTCTCGATCCTGCGGCGGCGCGTGCCATCCACGCCAACGACCTTCCCAAGGTCATCCGCGCCATCGAGGTCACGCTCGTTGCCCGCCGTCCCATTACCACGCACTGGCGTGAGAACGCGCGCGAACCGCTTACAGGCTACGCCGTTCTTCGCATTGGACTCGATCCGCCGCGTGCTGCGCTGTATGACCGCATCAACCGACGCGCCGCGGAGATGTTTGACCGCGGTCTCGTCGAGGAGAGCGCTCGACTGGTGGAGGAATATAGCTATGATTGCCGCGCGCTCACTTCGCTTGGATATGCGCAGGCCATCCAGGAATTGCGCGGTGAAGTCACCCGCGAGCAGGCCGTGACGCTTTGCGCGCAGGGACATCGCAACTATGCCAAGCGACAGCTCACCTGGTTCCGGCGAGACAACATGCAGTGGCTCGCGGGCTTTGGGTCGGATGCTGAGGTGCAGTCGCGAGCGGCCGAACTCGCCAAAAAGCATCTTGAGGGATAGCTAGTCTTCGCGCTCTTCGTACATGGCCCAGCAGATGCCGGCGGCGATCTGCGCGGCGCCAATGGCACGCGTGAGCATGGGGCGATCTTCAAGTTTATGCATCCAGCGGCGCCATGGGCGGGGTCCGCCTGTGGCCCAGACTGCGGCATCATGGCGCGGGCAGATCAGGGCCATTACGCCGTCGCCGATCAGGGCCATGGCGGCAAAGTGCTTCCAGCGTTGGCGGGGAACGAGCATCGCATCACCTCTGTTCGATGTGATGGAGTGGCGATGCGCGCCGTTGCCCTGTGTGGGATGACAACGTATGCCCCGCCCCGGTGAACGCAGCGTAAAATCGATCCAGCCATGGTCTTCGTACTCGACAATTACGACTCCTTCACCTACAACCTCGTGCAGTACATGGGCGAGTTGGGAGCTGAGGTCGTTGTCCGCCGGAACGACGAGCTGACGCCGGAAGAGGTGGAGGCGATGCATCCCGACCGCATCCTGCTGTCGCCGGGGCCGTGCACGCCGGAGGAGGCGGGCATCTCGATCGCGCTGATCAAGCACTTTGCGCGGCGCGCGGAAGAGGGCGGCCCCCGCGTGCCGATCCTGGGAGTATGCCTGGGGCACCAGGCGATTGGCGCGGCTTTTGGCGGCAATGTGGTGCGCGCGGAGAAGCTGATGCACGGCAAGACCAGTGAGGTGGAGCACGATGGACGCACGATCTTCGCGGACATCCCGTCGGCGATGACCTGCACGCGGTACCACTCGCTGATCGTCGCCGAAGAGGGACTGCCGGAAGAACTGGAGATCACCGCGCGGGTTGCCGAACGTCAAACTTCTTCGGAACGCGAAGGCAAGGCTTCTTCCAAGAAGAAGGGTAAGAAGGCGAAGGCTGGCGAGTCTGTTTCGGGCGCGGGAACGATTATGGGCTTGCGGCACAAGACGCTTCCAATCGAAGGCGTGCAGTTCCACCCGGAGAGCGTGCTGACAACCCACGGCAAGAAGATCATCGACAACTTCCTCAAGATGTAGGCTGTGTACTGCATGACTTCGTCCCAGGCATCTCGCTGCGCCATCCAGGCCGCGGCAGTGGTGTGCGCGGCGATATGTGCGGGGTCCGCTGGCGCGCAGCAACTGATTGGCTACGTGAAGGCGGACGACGCCAATGTGACGGGCGCGACAGACATCATGGATGGTCAGGCGGTGCTGTCCGGCTCGGTGGGCGTGACGGCGAAGGACCATACGGCGGTGATCACGCTGGGGCGCGGCGGGCTGGCGCGGGTTTGCCAGACGAGCGCGCTGCACATGACGCAGAGCAAGGTCGCGGATGCGGGCACGTCGGCTCCGCTGCTGTTCTCGCTGGACCGCGGCGCGATCGAGATCCGGATGAACGGGCTGGCGAACGATTCGATCATGACTCCGGATCTGCGGATGACGGTGCAGGCCAGCGGCCCGCTGGACGTGCGGCTGCGGGTCGCGCGCAACGGCGATACATGCGTCGAGAACCATGGCGGCGCGGCGCCCTCGCTGGCGGTATCGGACCCGTTCGGAACTTCGATGTACGAGCTGATGGCTGGGCAGCACGTGCTGTTCGAGCACGGCGATCTGCACGAAGTAGTGGACCATGAGACGGAGCCGTGCGGCTGTCCGGATGAAAAGGGCACGAGCGTGGCGGATGCGCTGCTGGCGCCCGGCGGACCGAAGATCGGAGCGAAGACGGCGACGCCGCCCGCAGCGACGGAGCTGCAACATCCGTTCCCTGCCGCCGTCAGCGAAGGGCTCGCGGCGACGGCACCTGTTCAGGGTGCAGCGAATCCGGCGCAGCCGCAGGCAACGGCCGAGCTGCGGTACAACGCGCCGCCGGAGCCGGTGGTGACGAGTGCAGTGAACTCGGGTGGGGCTGCGAAGGCGGCTCGCAAGGCTCCAGTGGCTTCGCCTCCGGTAGTGGTTGCGTCGGTGCCACAGGCTGCGGCGAAGCCTTCACTGGGATCGGCTCCGGCGCTCGCGAAGGAGCCGGCGAAGACGGAGCAGGCAAAGAATGTCTCACCCGACCAGTCGCCGAAGCGGGATCTGGCGCATATCGTCGGGCATTTCTTCAAGTTCCTGTTTGGGCACTGAGGAGAGTTGTCAGTTCACAGTTCTCAGTTGTCAGTTGCTTCGGGTGGGAGCTTGAGCGCGGCGTGGTCACGGTTCGTCAGCTGGCAGAGGGCCTCGACGACGATGTTGTGGTCGTCGCGCTGGGGAAGGCCGGAGACGGTGACGGCACCGACGATACCCGCGTTTTCAACGATCAGCGGGAAGCAGCCGCCGTGGGCGGCGTACTCCTCTTCGGGAAGGTTGTAGCGGGCGGAGAAGCTGAGGCCGGATTGCTCCAGCAGACGGCCGATGTGGTAGCTGGACTTGTGGAAGCGGGCGACGGTGGCGATCTTGCGGGTGACCCAGCGCTGGTTGTCCGGCGTGGTGCCGGCGAGCGCGGTGTAGAAGAGCTGCTGGTGGGGCGCGCCGAAGCGACGGATATCGACGACGATGGGCGTCCTGCGGGTGAGAGCCATGTCGCGGAGCATGGTTCCAAGCTGCCAGGCGGTGTCGGGCGTGAAGGCGGGGAGTGTGAGGGCGGCTTCCTGCTTGACCAGTGCGGCGATGTCGTCCTGAAGGGACATAGGTCTCAGCTGCCTCCGGCTTGAAACGGCGGATCTTTTAATTGGGTATCTTGGCGCGCAAACTATCTGGATTCAGCAATTTACGAGCGTCGATGGTTCGCAAAATATAGATTCGAGACGACTTACGCACAAAATTTCTGGAATCAGCGAGTTAGAGGTCCATCCGGGCAGTCCTGCATATGGAGCAGTTCTCTGCCAGTAGTGCTCTATTTCTATTGTAGCTGCCGGGGCATAACTGTTATGCCACTCGGGTAGAATTTTTAAGTGGAGACATATGAATAGGTTAGAGGTGGTGGAGGCGATTTGGGGGCTTGACAACTCAAAATCGGGGGAAAAGAGCCAGTATCCAGGCCGGCTGTGATGGCGGGTTCTCTTCTGTCCGCTTCGCATGTGGGTGGGAGGCCTCGGCATTCTCCAATAGAGCGGGCTTTCAGCCCTTGGAATATGCTTTGGCGCGATACCCCAAGGGCTTCGCCCTGGGCTGGTATAGGGTCGCGCCTTCGGCGCTTGCACTCGTGACTGAGATCCCAAGGAGGTTGGTTGGGCTGGGGCGAAAGAACAGTTCTCGAGCTGTAAGCTGACAGTTATTCAGCTTGGAGCGAGACGTTATCGCGGAGGAGAGGAAGGCCGGCATGCTTGGTCGATGGAGCAGGGTGTTTGCGGGGGCAGCGATTTTCGGTTCGATGGTATGCCTTTTCGCGCAGCAGGCAAGTGTGTCGCCGGCGGGCACCTCATCAGGGAGTGCGCCAGCGACGGTGCCGCTTCTGGATGTGATCACGGTGAGGCCGAACAGGGCTGGGGCCAATGGCGGCATGAGTTGGGGGCCTACGCCTGACGGTGTAATGGGCAAGAATCTTACTGTGCACCAGATGCTGGTGGAGGCATATCACGCGAATGACAATCAGCTGATCGATGAGCCCGACTGGGCGAAGTCGGAGCACTTCGACTTTACGGGCAAGGTGACGGGGCCGGATGCGGCACTTGTAGGGAAGCTTACTCCAGACCAGAAGCGGGTTTACTTCGAGCAGGTGCTGAAGGAGCGATTCGGGCTGGCGGCGCATCACGAGACGCGCGAGCTGCCGGAGTATGCGCTGACGCCTGCAAAGGGCGGAGTGAAGCTGGAGGACGGCAAAGCCGATCTGCGCGCATCGCGTGACATGAAACCGAATCTGGGTTGGTACCGATGGGGCGAGCACGACGGCGTCAAAAAGGCCGAGTTTTCGGGCACGCCCATCATCCGGTTGCTCCCTATTCTCTCCAACGAGACGGCCCGGACGGTAGTGGATAAGAGCGGCCTCACAGGTAAGTACAATTTCACGCTGAGTTGGAGAGCGGCGATGGCGCAAGCTGAGGCGGATGACGGGGCAGTTTCGACCCCGGACCTGTTTACGGCGCTCCAGGAGCAGCTGGGTTTGAAGCTGGAGCCGATCAAAGGGCCGGTGGATGTGGTGGTGATCGACCATTTGGAGCGGCCGGGGGAGAACTGAGGCGAGGTTCGAGGGCCAGGGTTCGAGGTTCGAGGTTGGGTGCGAGGGACGAGGTGAGGATGAATTCGGGTTCCGGCATTGTTCTACCCCACCCGTCCGCTTTGCGTACGGATGGGGCACCGGGGCGAATTGAAGCGAGGTTCGAGGGCCGGGGTTCGAGGTTCGAGGTGGGTGCGAGGGGCGAGGTGGGATTGAGTTCCGGTTCAAGCGTTGTTCTACCCCACCCGTCCGCTTCGCGTACGGATGGGGCACCCGGGCGAATTGAAGCGAGGTTCGAGGGCCGGGGTGTGAGGTTCGAGGTGGGTGCGAGGCGCGAGGTGTTCGCCGCGGACAGCGCGCTGATTCGCTACTGGCCATGTACGGCCCTGTGGGACAGAGGTTTATCGAGCGGAGGTAGGGGTCGGAAGGGTGCCGCCTTCGCAGAGGGTCTTCATGTTCTCGAGCATTTTGGTGAAGCGGGTGCGGCGGTTGTCGAGATCCTTCTGGCGCGCGGCGTCATCGGCGAGCATGCTGTTGTCGAAGAAGAGGGTGTAGTTGATGCGGGTGGTGGTGGCGGTGAGCGGAACGGCCTCGAGGGTGCCGTGGTAGAGGTTGTACGTTGCGCCGACGCGGACGGGCTGTGTGTAGGTGTAGGAGTACTGGGTCTTGCCGACCAGGACCTCGTTGCCGATGGAGCGGACGGTGCCGTAGCCGCCGTCGCCGGAGAGGATGGTGCAGCCGGGGATGCCCCACTCGCCGATGTCGCAGTATTTGCCGATGCGGGCCCAGACCTTGTCGACGGGGGCGTTGACTTCAATGGTCATGGGGATGGAGACGTAGTGTGGGTTGGGCACCTGCAGGGGCGCGGGAGCCGGGCGCGGCGGCGCGGCGGCGGGCGTCTGCTGGGCGAGTGAGGGGGCGGCGAGGAGGAGGCTGGCGAGTCTGAGGGTTTTGCGCATGGCTTTGCCGTTGGCCAAGAGCATACCGGATGCGGGGTGCGGTTGTCGGCTGAGGGGAGGGGTGGACGGTACTGGGTCAGAAAGGGCATGCCCTCAGGGGCTAAAGCCCATCACGATATTGTGGGGAGTTACGGCGTGGCTGAAGCCACGCCCCTTCAAAACGCGTTAGAGTGACCCTGCCTGTGGGCGGGTTTTCTTGACAGTGGGCGATGGGTACGCGATGCTTAGAGGGTTGGGCCGGTTGTCTGGCCTGGCGCGATGCCGTGCGCGGAATCGGCGCGGCAGTCTCCCCTCGAAACAAGACGCGAGGCCGGATTTAGCGGGGCCGGACTACAGGCCCTGGGATAAGGCTTGGTGCGTGGTTGCGGAGGGGGAGGCTGGAAAGTGACCTCAGCGGCTAAAGCCGCGCGATTTTGGGAGCTGTTATGGCACGGCTGAAGCCGTGCCCTTAAGCAAAACGGGGTTTTCCGGCTCAGGCAAGGGTTTCGCCGGTTCTCCCACCCAGGCGGAGCTTGGATGGGGCACCCGATGATGTGAAGGGATTGGAAGGGTTCTGATGGGAAGTTCGACGCAACTGCTGCTGCTGCCGGTGTTGTTTGTGCTGCTGTATGTGCTGATGATTGTGCCCAACCAGCGCAAGCAGAAGAAGTGGCAGGAGATGCTGGGCAAGTTGAAGGCCGGCGACAAGGTGACGACCAACGGCGGCATCCGGGGCGTGATTGTGAGCCTGAAGGATGACTCGCTGGTGCTGAAGGTGCAGCCGGATAACGTGAAACTGGAGTTTGTGAAGCAGGCGATTGCGTCGGTAACTACGGACGAATAGGGACCAGGGACAGGAAAGACAAATACAGGGATTCTGGATCGCAAAAGGCGCGATCCAGAATGACGAGCGGAGAGCAAGGTTCGAGGTTCGAGGGAAAAGCAAAATACAGGGGTCCTTCGCTACGCTCAGGATGACGGCATTTTGATGATTTGGCGAACGGGTAAAAGGAAACGATGGGGAAGAATCTGAAGGGCAAGGTTGCGGCGATCATCGTGGTGCTGGTGATCTTCTGCTATGGAATTATCGGGATTCCGCATGGGGTGAGCGGCACGGCGCTGAAGCAGGCGCTGAAGGACCGCATTCATCTGGGGCTGGATCTGATGGGCGGCACGCGGCTGGTGCTGAAGGTGCACGTCGAGGATGCGGTGAACTCGCAGACCGACCGCGACGTTGAGCACATCTCGGACGACCTCTCGAAGGTGAGCGTGACGGGCGAGCAGGTGAAGAAGCTCGATCCGGTGAACCATCCGGGCGTGATCACGATCTCGGGTGTGCCGGCGAACAAGCTGAGCGACGCGCGCGGCGCGCTGAACACGAACGACTATTCGATCTACGATGTTTCGTCGAATACGGGAAACCTGGTGTTGACGCTGAAGCCGGGGTCGCAGCGAGACATTGAGCAGCAAGCGCTGCAACGGTCGATCGAGACGATCAGCGACCGCGTGAATGCGCTGGGCGTGGGTGAGACGACGGTGCAGCAGTACGGCCTGGGCGACAACGAGATCGTGGTCGAGTTGCCGGGCGTGTTCGATCCGGACGAGGTGGAGAAGATCATCAACACCACCGCGAAGCTGGCGGTGTATCCGGTGGTGCCAGGGCAGGGGCCGTGGGATTCGGACCAGGCGGCGCTGCAGGCGCTGGGCGGCACAGTGCCTCCGGACCAGATGCTGGCCCATGGCAGCGGCTCGGCTGGCGCGCCGTCGCAGGTGTATCTGCTGTACCGGCAGAGCGTAGTGGAGGGCACGGACTTCCGCGACGCGCAGCCTTCGACGGACCAGAACGGGCGGCCGAACATGACGTTCACGCTGACCACGGATGCGGGGCAGCGGTTCTACAAGTTCACCAGCGCGCACCTGGAGAACGGGCCGGCTCCGGAGCAGATTGCCATCGTGATGGGCAACCAGGTGAAGGAGGTTGCGGGGATCGAAGGGCCGATCAGCGACCGCGGCGAGATTCACGGCAGCTTTACCCATGACGAAGTGGCGGGCCTTTCGCTGATGCTGCGCACGGGCGCTCTGCCGGCGGCGCTGGATACGCTGGACACGTTTACCGTGGGGCCGAGCCTGGGCGCGGAGTCGATCCACCAGGGCGTGAAGGCGGCAGTTGCGGGCACGCTGGCGGTAATGATCTTCCTGCTGATCTATTACAAAGGCGCGGGCATCAATGCGGTGCTGGCGCTGACGCTAAACCTGATTATCCTGCTGGGATTCTTCGGGCTGATGCCGGTGATCGGGCTGCCGGCTCCGGTGCTGACGCTGCCGGGCATTGCGGGCGTGATCCTGACGATCGGCATGGGCGTGGACTCGAATGTGCTGATCTTCGAGAGGATTCGCGAAGAGTTGCGCACGGGCAAGACGGCAGCGGCCGCGGTGGACAAGGGCTTTGCGATGACCGGCGCGCTGATCACGATTGTGGATACGCACGTGACGACGATTGTGGCGGCGGGAATTCTGTTTCTGTTCGGCACGGGGCCGGTGAAGGGGTTTGCGGTGACGCTGACCTTCGGTCTGCTGGCGAACCTGTTTACCTCGGTGTTTGTATCGCGGGTGATCTTCGACGCGGTGCTGGGGCGGAAGGGCCGGGCGGCGGAGCTTTCGATTTAGCGAGTCAGCTGGTCAGCGAGTCAGCAAGTCAGCGAAGGCTCGCGAAAGAACTGAGAACTGGAGTTGGCAAGTGGAACTGTTTCATGACGCGAATATCGACTGGCTGGGGAAGAAGTGGTACTTCCTCGGCTTCTCGCTGATCTTTTCGGTGGCGGGCGTGCTGAGCATGCTGTTCTGGCACCATATCCCGCTGAGCATCGACTTCAAGGGCGGCACGCAGATTACGGTGCCATTCAATGCGCCGCCGAATGTGGATGATGTGCGCGCCGCGCTGAGCCAGGGCGGGGTGAAGGACTTCGAGACGCAGCGCGTGAGCGCGATGGGCGGCGAGGGCGGCAACGATGTGATCATCTCGCTGCCGGCGTCGTCGGCGACGGATGCGAACCACGATGCCGGGCGCATCGCGGTGGAGAATGCGCTGACGAGCTATTACAAGGATTCAGGCTACGGCAAGCCGAGCGTACAGATCGTGGGGCCGACGGCAGGCAAGCAGTTGCAGCGCCAGGCGATTATGGCGACGCTGTGGTCGCTGCTGGGGATGCTGGTGTATCTGTGGTTCCGGTTTGAGCTGATCTATGGCGTGGCGGCGGTGGTGGCGGTGTTCCATGACACGCTGATCACGGTGGGCGCGTTCAGCCTGCTGGACAAGGAGATTTCGCTGACGGTGATCGCGGCGATCCTGACGCTGATCGGCTACTCGATGAACGACACGATTGTGGTGTTCGACCGGATCCGCGAGAACCTGGGGTTGAGCCGGCGCGAGAGCCTGTCGGATGTGGTGAACCGGTCGATCAATCAGACGCTGAGCCGGACGGTGCTGACCTCGGGCCTGACGTTCCTGACGGTGCTGAGTTTGCTGCTGTTTGGCGGGCCGGTGCTGCGCGGGTTTTCATTGGCGCTGACGGTGGGGGTGGTGATCGGGACGTATTCGTCGATTGCCGTGGCTGCGCCGATGCTGGTGGCGTATCAGGACTGGCGGAAGGCGAAGGGCAAGACAGCGGCGCTGCCGGCCAAGCGGGCGAAGGTCTAGGTTCGAGGGGCGAACCTTGCACCTCGAACCTCGCTTAAGAGTGCTGCGGGGATGGTGCAGGGGCGAGTTGATTGCAGAAGATTTTCGAACGGCGGGTGGCGCAGGGCGGGATTTTTCGTATAGGATTCCTTGCGCGGCTGGACCACGCCGCGAGAAGCTCCCCACTTTCAATGCGCTGCGGCTCCGGCGCTGCTCGGCGGCTGCCGGGAACCATTTCCGGTTGCGTGGTGTCTAAGGGAGTTAGAAGTTTTTGCGAGGCTTTTCATGTTTGAAGATTCCATGATGGAGTCCGGCGGCAGGATCAAGACGAAGACGAATCGCTGGATGCTGGTGACGTTTCTGATCAACGGGACCATCATCGCCGCGATGATCATTTATCCGCTATTGAATCCAGAGGCGCTTTCGGTGGCCTCGATGACCGCGACGCTGGTGGCGCCACCGCCTCCGCCGCCACCACCTCCGCCACCGCCGCCGCAGCAGATCGTGAAGCCCATTAAGATGGTGTCGGAGATCGACCAGGGTCTGCATGCGCCGACGAAGATCCCCAAGGACATCAAGGAAGTGAAGGATGAGGCTCCGCCTCCGTCCGCGATGGCGGGCGTAATGGGTATGGGCAGCGGCATGGGCGGTCCCGGTGGCGCGGCAGGCGGCGTCATGGGTGGCCTGGGTTCGGCCCCCGTGGTGGTGAAGGCTGCTCCGCCGAAGCCGACAGGCCCGGTCCATGTGTCCAGCGGCGTTATCGCCGGCCTTGCGATCGTGCATCCCGATCCGGTATATCCGCCGATTGCAAGAGCTGCGCATGTGCAGGGGGTTGTGGTGCTGCACGCGATCATCTCGAAGTCGGGAGCGATCGAGAAGCTTACTGTGGTCAGCGGGCCGCCGATGTTGACGCAGTCGGCGGTCGATGCCGTATCGCGCTGGAAGTACAAGCCGTATCAGTTGAGCGGCGAGCCGGTGGACGTGGAGACGACCATCAACGTGAATTTCACCATGGGAGGCGGCTAGGCTGCTGGCCGGCGATCGGACGGGCCGCAACTAAATGCCCGTACGGTGCGTCCGACGTATGAATCGATTTTCGCCAGGTTTTTGATCGGCGCGGAGTTGTCCGCCGGTTGTTCCAGTTCAACGTTTTTATCAATCAGGAGGAAAGATCCCAGTGATTCTCGCTCAACTCACCACTTTCGCCCACGCACCGCTCGGCATGTTCCTGCAGGACGCGGGGGGCGGCAGCACCAACACCTTCACGATTATGAGCATGTGGGCCAGCATGAGCTGGATTCCGCGCGGCATCGTGATCATCCTGTTCATCATGTCGATCTGGTCGCTGGCGGTTATGATCGATCGCGCGCTGTACTTCTCGGCTGCCCGCAAACAGTCGCGTGAGTTCGCGCCCAAGGTTGCAGGCGCGCTGAAGGATGGCCGTCTGGACGAGGCGATCAAGCTGGGCGACCGCAGCAAGAAGTCGCACCTGGCTGAGGTTGTAACCTCAGGCCTGCAGGAGTTCCGCAGCTTCGGTTCGGGCGGCACGATCAGCGAGGAGCAGATCGAGAGCTCGCAGCGCGCGCTGGAGCGGTCCGAGGCGATCGTTCACGCGAAGCTGAAGCGCGGTCTGGGCGGCCTGGCGACCATCGGTTCGACGGCGCCGTTCATCGGCCTGCTGGGCACGGTTATCGGAATTCTGAACGCCTTCCAGCAGATCGCGGCACAGAAGACCTCAGGCATCGGCGCGGTGGCCGGCGGTATTTCGGAAGCTCTGGTTACGACCGCGTTCGGGCTGCTGGTCGCGATCCCGGCGGTTATGACGTTCAACTACTTCACGAACAAGGTCGAGGCCTTTGACGTGGAGATGGACAACAGCTCCAGCGAGCTGGTGGACTACTTCATCAAGCAGAGCCACCGGTAACGGGAGCCGCGCCTGAATTGGGCGCACTTGAACACTGGGACTGACCCGGGCAGGAATGCCTCCGGAGCCTAAGAGCGAAGGGCTCCGGAGGCGCACGGGCCTCCCGCAGCACTTCAGGTTTGGGCCGGCGCGAGGCCGGACAGGAAAACGAAACGTATGGGAATCAACAAGCGCGAAGAAGGCAAGAAGGTCAATTCCAACATCAACGTGACGCCGATGGTGGACGTGATGCTGGTGCTGCTGATCATCTTCATGGTCATCACGCCCATGCTGAACAATAAGGTCAATGTCGAGCTGCCCATTGCGAACGCGGCGACCATTCAGGAAGACGCCAACAAGGAAGACTCCGTTCAGGTTGCGGTGACGCGCGACGGCAAGACTTATCTCGGCTCCGACCAGGTAAACATCGACGACCTGGGCGCCAAGGTGGCCCAGAAGCTGGAAGGCAAGCCCGAGGGCCAAAAGCAGGTGTACATGCGGGCGGACATCCGGGCGAACTACGGCAAGTTCATGGACGCGGTCGACCAGATCCGCGCGGCAGGGGTGAGCCAGTTGGTTCTGTTGACGGAGAAGAAAGAAGAGTAACCGCTTCGCGGCGGAGAGAGATAAGGCGCCCTGCGGCGCCGGACGTACAAGGAGATTTGCCATGGGAATGGGTGGTGGCGGCGGAACAGACAAGGCCGTCTCGGACATTAACGTAACGCCGTTGATCGATGTGCTTCTGGTGCTGCTGATCATCTTCATGGTGATTGTGCCGCTGGTGCCGAAGGGCCTGAACACGCTGGTCCCGCAGCCGCCAAAGGACAAGACGCAGGACCAGCCCAATGACCGCACGATCGTGGTGTCGATTATCAGCAATAAGGGCGGCCTTCCGGGGTACAAGATCAATGAAGACGACTTTTCGAAGTCGGCGCTGGAGCCCAAGCTGGCTGAGATTTTCGCCACGCGCTCGGAGAAGGTGATGTTCGTGAAGGGCGATGCGGACCTGGACTACCAGCAAGTGGCCGAGGTGATTGATATGGGCCACCAGGCGGATGTGGACAACATCGGCATCATGACGCCGCGTGTGCTCGCCGGGCAGTAAAGAAGTTGCTGGTTGTGAAGTTGGTAGTTTGCCGATATGCCGGGGCTAAAGCCCTTGTGTCTGAGGCGCTGTAACCGCAGGCTAAAGCCTGCTGCTACTCCGGGCCGTCGGGTTTCCCCGACGGCCCACAATGCAAGGCTCGCTCATTTCGTGCAGTGCTCGCCACCGAAAGACGGAGGTTGAGCCATGGATGCAGGAAATGGAACGCGCAGGGCTGTCAGTGAGATCAACGTTACGCCGCTGATCGATGTGCTGCTGGTTTTGTTGATCATCTTCATGATGATCCAGCCCGCAAAGCAGAGCGGCCTCAATTCGCAGATACCACAACCGTCCAAGCCAGGTGCAGCGACGCCGCCAAGCACGGTGGTGGTCGAAGTGTCGCCGGGTGCGGACAGCCAACCGGTTTACAAGATCAACGAGAAGCCGTTTGCGCGCAGTGAAGTCACCGGAGAGCTGCGCGCAATTTTCGCGTCGCGCAGCGACCGGACGATCTTTGTGAAGGGTGACGCCGCGCTGACCTATCGGGATGTCGCGGAGGTGGTGGACATGGGGCACCGGGCGGGCGTACAGAACATTGCGCTGATGAGGCCGGGAGCGGAGGCGGGACGATAGTTCCCATATCTCAAACAAGACCGAACCACCAACTGTGACGTGTGCTCGCAGGGATTACTCCACTGGAGTAGATTCGTGGAAGTAAAAACCTGGTGGTGATGACATGAAGTTTCGTTGGCTTTCGTCCTTGTTGTTCGCGGCAGTCGTTTTCCATTCCGGCGCTGCTTACGCTACCCCTGTGGAGTTTGCAGCGGAGGAGGTCAGCGCCGCGGCCAAGGCCATGTCCGTGGCCGCGCCGCACGTCCTCTTCAAGATCGACAGCGCTTTAGGCCCTCAGTCCTACCGCCTCAACCGCGGTACGGACGGAAGCGTCGTCGTGACAGGCGGCGACGCTTCCGGCGCCATGTATGGCGGTCTGGATATTGCCGAAGCCCTTCGTCTAGGGACCGTGAACGAGCTCGTCGCCGATCCTCGTCTGCACGCGCCGCATATTGCCGATCGCGGCATCAAGTTCAATGTGCCGCTGGACTTCAGGACCCCAACCTACTCCGACAGGAATACGTCGTCGCAGGACAATATCCCGGAGATGTGGTCGATGGATTTTTGGCATGAGTTCATCGATGAGATGGCTCGCGACCGCTACAACGTGCTTTCGCTGTGGAGCGAACATCCATTTCCTTCCATGGTGAAAGTGCCGGAGTTTCCCGACGTGGCCCTCAACGACGTATGGCAGGGAAAGACCGACGCGAAGGGAGCATACACCGATCACGTCGTCGTCAAGCAGATGACCATCGATGAAAAGATCGAATTCTGGCGAGCGGTGATGCAGTACGCGCATGATCGCGGCGTCAAGGTCTACATCTTTACCTGGAACATCTTCACGCACGCCGCGACCGGAAAATACGGCATTACCGATGCAATATCGAACCCCACGACAATCGCCTACACGCGCGACTCAGTCCGCGAGCTGATCAAGACCTACCCACTGCTCGACGGCATGGGCATTACCTCGGGCGAAAACATGCCCCGGGCAACGGACGATGCCAAGGAAAACTGGATCTGGGCTACTTACGGCGAAGGCGCGCGCGATGCGCTGCGCGCAAATCCGAAGCGCCGGTTCCATATCATTCATCGCTTTCATCAGACCAGCCTCAGCCAGATCATGCAGCACTGGAAGGATTTTCCCGGCCGCGTCGATTTCAGCTTCAAATACTCCGTCGCGCATATGTATTCGATAGCCAATCCGCCCATGATCAAGGAAGGCCTGAGCGCTCTTCCGGCCGGAAAGAGGATGTGGCTGGAGGTGCGCAACGATGACATCTATTCCTTCCGCTTCGGCGACCCGGACTACATGCGCGACTATGTCGACAACATGCCGCCTGCCGATGTCTCCGGCGGATACTTGATGGGAGCGGACGGCTACTGCCTCGGGCGCGAGTTTCTCGACCGGGATCCCGGCCCTGGCCCGCGCCAGCTCGTCATCCAGAAGCAGTGGTACAACTTCATGCTGATGGGCCGGCTCAGCTACGACCCCACCCTTCCCGACACCCACTTCCAGGACGTGCTGGCTGCACGCTTCCCCGGCGTCAGCGCGTTTGGCGTCTACCGCGCGCTCCAGTCCGCATCGCAGACCATGCCGTTGATCACCCGGTTTTTTTGGGGGGATATCGACATCAAGTGGTTCCCTGAAGCGTCATCAAGGAACCCGGCGGACAAACGCTACTACACCGTCCTCGACTTCGCCGAGGGGCAATCCATGCCCGGCGCCAACGTGCTGGACATTCGCCAGTGGCGCGCCAATCTGCTGGAGAAACGTCCTATGACGGGGACGACGCCCTTGCAGATCGCGGATGCACTGGAAGACGCATCACGCGAGACTATGCAGCAAGTCGCCGCGCTGCGCATGCAGACACCGACCGCCAACGACGTGGAGTATCGCAAGACCTTGGTGGACTGCGAATCGCTGGGATGGCTGGCGCAGTATTACGCGGAAAAGATCCGCGCGGCCAGCGATCTCGGTCTGTATGACCTTACCAGCGATGCCGGCCAGCAGACCTCGGCGGAAAACCATCTGAACAATGCACTCGAAGCCTGGAAGCATTACGCAGCCGTGCGCGATGGACAGTATCTCCCCGCGCTCTACGGGCGTGCCGGTTACGTCAACATCACGGCGATGACCGCAAAGGTGGCGGAGGACCTGACCATCGCTCGCGACTGGAAGCCTAAATCGATTCGTGCGACCGTACCGGGCCAGGGGACCGAAGCCGGCTTCAAACCCTGAAGACTTCCTCCGAAAAGGAGCGCAGCGTGAGCGGATGAGCGGGCGGTTGTCTCTTCCGTGGTCAGCGCTCTTTAAATACAGATGCGGGGAGGGCCTCGACTACGGCGCTACGCGCCTCCGCTCGGGATGACGGACCTCATCTATTCCACGCGGAGAAGCAGGCATTTGAGGTAGCTGGTTTCGGGCAGCGTGAGGATTGCGGGGTGGTCGGGGGCGGCGCCGCGGATTTCAAGGAGTTGCACCCGGCGGCCGGCATCGGCGGCGGCGGAGCGGACGATCTCGGTGAAGTCGGCGAGCGAGACGTGGTGGGAGCAGGAGCAGGTGATGAGCGCGCCACCCGGCGAGAGCATTTTGAGCGCGCGGAGGTTGAGTTCCTTGTAGCCGCGCAGGGCGCCTGAGGCAGCGCGTTTCGATTTGGCGAAGGCGGGCGGGTCGAGCACGATGGTGTTGTAGCGTGCAGTCGGGTCTGCGGCGGCGCGATCGGAGAAGTCGCGGAGAAGTTCGAAGGCGTCG
Organism: Acidobacteriaceae bacterium; assembly: GCA_035552995.1. Taxonomy (GTDB): domain Bacteria; phylum Acidobacteriota; class Terriglobia; order Terriglobales; family Acidobacteriaceae; genus Edaphobacter. The sequence continues at coordinate 15,936 of DATNEM010000232.1, forward strand.
GCTTCGATCCAGTCAATTTTTTCGGAGAGGCCTGGATCGAGCGCAGCGTTGCGGTCGGCGACCTCAAGCGCGGCTCGGCTGGCGTCGACGCCGGTGACGTGAGTGCAGGTGCGCGCAAGATGGAGGGCGAAGCCGCCCTGGTAGGTGCAGATGTCCAAAGCTTTGCCGTGGGCGATGCTCGCGGCGGCGGCGTAGTTGAGGCGCTGATCGAGGAAGGCGCCGGTCTTCTGTCCGGCGTTGGCGGAGTAGTGGAAGCGGAGGCCGTTGAGGGAGAAGACGGTGGCGAGCGTCGATATTTCTGAAAGCAGGTCCTTCGACTGCGCGGGATCCGATGATCGCGCTTCGCTCAGGATGACAGAGTTTTCCGGGTTCGATCTCCGATCTGCGGCGCGGGTGAAGATTGGTTCGGCGGGGGCGGCAGGAAGATGTTCGAGTTCGCGGATGCGCGGGTCGGGGCGTTCGACGATGGTGCGGCACCAGGGCTGCGCGGAAAGAACTTCAGCGAAGATGTGGCGGACATCATCCTGGGCGGTGCCCTGGGTGAGGAGTTGCAGGATGACGAGATCGTTGTAGCGGTCGGCGACGATGCCGGGGAGGTTGTCGGCCTCGGAGAAGATGAGGCGGCAGGCGTTGGTGGCGCTGTCTGGAGTGAAGGCCTCGGGGGCGACTGATGTTTTGCGGAGATGGAGCGCAGCCTCGACGCGGGTGCGGAGGTCGGTGAGGTATTGCGCGCGGGTGAGGTTGGGTTCGCGGGAGACGAGGCGAAGGGCGATTTCAGACGCGGTGGAGTAAAGTGCGGTGCCGAGTGGCGTTCCACGTGGATCGAGGATAGTGACGAGTGAACCGGCGGGTTCATCGGTGGGTAATTGCTCGATGTCGGAGCGGTAGACCCAGAGATGGCCGGCGCGAAGGCGGTCGGCGGCGCGACGGGAGATGGTTGCCGTAGGCATCGTTTTATCGTCGCATGCGGAAGAGGGTTGAGGTTCGTGGAGCGAGTGGGGTGTTATGGGCGAGGGCCGCCTGCAACATGTCGCCGCGAGGGGAAAAAGCAAATACAGGGATTCTGGACACACGCTATGCATGGTCCAGAATGACGTGCAAAAGATAAATACAGGGGTCCTTCGCTGCGCTCAGGATGACGGCATCACTATCTTTGGATGTGAAAACCGGATGGCTTTACGCGTGGTTGAGGAGGTGGGCGAGGCCGTAGGCGGCTGCGGCTGCGGCGCCGCCGATCAGCGTGGTCTGAAGTCCTGAGCGCAGAGCGCCGGTGCCGACGAGTCGGCCTTTGACTGCGCCGAAGAAGGCCAGGGCAACGAGGGTGATGATGACGGAGGCGACGAGAGCTACGGGACTGGAAGAAATGAGAGCGATGCGGCCGACGAGCATGTAGGGAAGCAGGGGGACGAGACCGCCGGCGATGTAGCTGAAGGCGATGGTAAGGGCAGAGCGGAGGGCGCGGCCCGGCTCTGGCTTTTCGAGGCCGAGCTCGAAGCGCATCATGAAGTCGACGTAGGCTGGGTGGTTCTGCTGGAGCGCGGCGAGGACGGGCGCGGCGGCGTCGCGGGGCACGGAGTACTGGTCGAAGATCTGGTAGATTTCTTCGGCTTCGTCGTCGGGACGATGGACGACCTCGTCCTGTTCGCGGCGCAGTTCGGAGGCGTAGTGTTCGGCGTCGCCGCGCGCGGCGAGGTAGCCGCCGAGGCCCATGGCGATGGAGCCGGCGGCGATCTCGGCGAGTCCCGCGAGGACGATGATGTGGGCGGAGGAGATGGCGCCGGAGAGGCCTGCGGCGAGAGCGAACGGGACGGTGAGGCCGTCGGAGAGGCCGATGACGACATCGCGCACGGATTCAGAGGACTGGAAATGCGTTTCGACGTGGGTGTGCGGGATGTCATGCATGGCGGGAGTGTACCGCAAGTTGCAGGGCGGACAGAAGATATACAGACGCGGGGATTCGCCGATGAGCTTCATGCGCGCCAGGTTGTATGCCGAAAATAATTCCTGGACGGATTCGCGTCCTTTGTCCTCGAATAGCCGTCTGTAGAGGCAGGTTCCAGCAGACTTCGAGGCAGAAGAATTCGAAGCGATGAAGCGGGCCAGGCGACGCTTTGGGAGCTGGGGCTACCACGAAGAAATCGGCGCTCAAGCGGGAAGACAGATGCGGGATTGGTTTGTCTGATTGGACGCGAAGCCGAAGCCGAAGCCGACGCGAAGCTGGAGTGGAATGGAACGAATCATTTTGGGAGTGTCTGTGCAGCGATCAGGGACGATGACACGGTTAGCAACGATGTTGAGCGCGGCCATGCTGGCCGGTGTGCTGGGCACAGGCGTGTCCGCACTGGCGCAGGCGGACGGGCAGGGCGCGGCTACTGGGCAGACACCGGCGGCACCAGCACAGGCTACGGAGCCTGCTGCATCCGCGCAGAGCGCGGCTGCTCCCGCGGCGAGCGCGCCGGTTGCGAATTCGACGATTCAGGGTGTGGTGAAGGCGGGCGGCGTGCCGCTGCCGGGCGTTGCGGTCACAGCGGTTTCAGGTGACAGCAAGAAGTACGCGACGACGACGGACATCAACGGCGCGTTCCGCATGGATGTGCCGGCAGGCACGTACCAGGTGCGGACGCAGCTGATGGGATTTGCGACGCTGAACAAGCAGGTCGTCGCCACGCCGGCGGATGCAATGGTGGCGCAGCAGCTGGTGTTTACGACGGACCTGGCCTCGCGCATGCCGGACCAGGAGCCGGGTAACGGAGCTGCGACGACGACTGCAAGCAGTACACCGGCAGCGGCAGCACCGGGTGCGGCGAAGCCGGCGGGAGCGAATGCTGGAGCGGCGACACCAGGCACTCCATCGGGGACGACGGCGACGGCCTCCAACCGCACGCCGGGAGCGGGTGTGCGCAGGCCGGGCGGATATGGCGCCGGCGGAGGCGCAGGCGGTGCGCGGCGCTCAGTGACGAACCAGGCGCGCGGCACGCAGTCGCTGGATGTGCAGAGCGGCGACGATCAGGGACTGATGGACGCGACGGCTGGATCGGTGAGCGGAGATGTCTCGGTGCCGTCTATTGGTGGGTTTGCCGGTGGGGATGATCCTGCTGCTGCGACCGATTCAATTGCGGTCACGGGCCAGCAGGGACAGATCAACGGCCTGGCCATGTTCAGCGAGGGTGACCTGCAGGGGCGCATCCGCGAGATGCAGGCGAATGGCTTTGGCAATGGCGACATTGCGGGCGCGCTGACGGGCGCGATGCAGACCGGCACGTTTGGTGGACCAAACGGCGGACCTGGCGCAGGCGGCGGGTTTGGCGGACCGGGAGGCGGACCAGGTGGATTTGGCGGTGGCGGCGGGGGCGGATTCCGTGGCGGCGGCGGTGGTGGTGGTGGCGGCGGGTTTCGTGGGGGTGGCGGCGGCGGAGGTCGCGGAGGATTCGGCGGGCCGGGTGGATTCCGCGGACAGAACCCCAACGCTTGGCATGGCACTGTGGGCTACAACGGGTTTAACAATGCAATCAACGCGACCCCATTCTCGGTGACGGGAATTCCGCTGCCGAAGCCGGACCGCTCGCAGAACTCGCTGACGGCGAGTTTCACGGGCACGCCGTTTATCCCGCACCTGATCGCGGCCAATCCGAAGCAGTTCATGTTCGTGACAATTTCGGAGACACGCGCCAGCAGTCCTTCGTCCGCGCAGTATCTGGTGCCGACGTTAGCGCAGCGGTATGGCGATCTGACGCCTGCTTATCAGGTGGGAACGCCGTTGGGCGGGACGTCGGCGAATCCGAACACGAATATCGTTTATGACCCCTTCCTTTCAACGCCTGGAAATCCGAAGGCCTACGGGAATACGAACTGCGATCCCCGGCTGCTGGCGATCGATCCGAATCCGACGGCCTGCATACCGGTAACGGAGCTGAACAGCGCGGCGCAGACTTTGCTCGCGAATTATTATCCGCTGCCGAACATCAACGCGACGGGGACACAGGACAACTTCCAGGCGAACTTTCCGGGCAGTTCGCACAGTTCGCAGGTATCGGCGCGGTTCAACCGCAGCTTCGGCGCCCAACCCACACGCGGACGCGGCGGATTTGGCGGTGGTGGATTTGGAGGCGGCCCCGGAGGCGGAGGCGGACAGAACCGCAATGTGCCGCTGGTGTTGCGGCAGTCGATCGCGGAGAATTTTTCCTACTCGCATTCGGCCACCGCAAGCTCGAACTTCTCACCGCTTTTGGGTGGACACTCGACCAGCGAGGGATACAGCTTTTCGAGTTCGTACACGATCGGCTATGGCCGGCTGAACAATTCGGCGTCGCTGAGCTGGAACCGCTCGGCCGGACTGGCGTCGAACTTCTTCACCAACGGGGCGGCCAATCCGGCGGTGCAGGCTGGAATTTACGTGGGCACGCCGACGATTTACAGCGATCCGTTCTACTTCGGCCTGCCGGGGATCGGGATTACGGGCGGCCTCGCAGGGCTGAACGACTCGGCGCCGAACAATACGGTAAGTCAGACCATCTCCTTCAGCGACAACGCGCGCTGGAACCACCGGCGGCACAATATCCAGCTCGGCTTCGATTTCCGGCGCATCCATGCGGACTCGATCGGCGGCGGCGGAGTGCTGGGCTCGTTCAGCTTCTCGGGTTTCGCGACGGAAAACCCGGCCCTCCAGACGTGCAGCGGCGCAAGCTGCTCGGGCATTGCGGCATCCGGCTCATCGATGGCGGACTTTCTGCTGGGGCTGCCGCAGAACTCGAACGTTACGGCGGGCCTGAACAAGGTATACCTGCGCGGCAACTCGTGGGACTGGTTCGCGCAGGATAGCTGGCAGGCACGGCCAGGGCTGACGTTCCAGTACGGGCTGCGCTGGGAGTATTTCTCGCCGTATTCGGAGAAGTACAACCGGCTGGTAAACCTGAACGTGACGGGCATCGGGCCAACGCTGGCGGTATCGACGGTATGCGGCGCGCCTGCGCCTGCGGGTTCGCCTGCGGGCTCCTGCGCGGCGGTTGAGCCCGGGACGCTGGTGCATCCGGACAAGAACCTGTATTCGCCGAGGCTTTCGGTCTCCTGGGTCCCGAAGTTCAAGTTCACGAAGAACATGGTGGTACGGTCGAGCTACGGCATCAACTACAACACCGGGCAGTATGCATCGTTCGCGCGCAACCTGGCATATCAGCAGCCGTTCTACGTGACGCAGAAGAATGTGTTGAGTTCCGGCAGCACCAACACCGGCTGCACGCTGCAGAACATGACGCTGAATCACGGCTTCAACTGCTCGACGGCGGTGACGCAGTCCAGCTATGCGGTGAACCCGAACTACCGGCTTGGCATGGTGCAGGTGTACAACCTGGGAATCCAGAAGACGCTGCCGCGCAATATCGTGATGAACATCGACTACACGGGAGCCTATGCCGGCAACCTGGACATGGTGCGGGCGCCGAACCGCAATGCGTCCGGCGTGATCGTATCTTCAGTTGGGCAGTTCAATTACGAGGATTCGCTGGGATATCAGCGGTCGAACGCGCTGGCGGTGAACCTGCGCGAGCGGATGCAGAAGGGCGTCTCGCTGCAGGCGACCTATACGTTCTCGCACTCCATCGACAACGCGTCGAGCGTGGGCGGCAGCGGCAGCTCCATTGCACAGAACGACCAGGACCTGAATGCGGAAGAGAGCAACTCGAGTTTCGATCGGCGGCACGTGCTGCAAGGCACCTTTGTGCTGGAGCCGCCGGTGGGACCGAACCGCGCCTTCCTGAACAAGGGCGGCTTCTGGTCGCATGCGCTGGACGGGTTCAACATCTCGGGCAACTTCCAGTTTGCCTCGGGCGGCTGGACGACGCCGACTTTTTCCGGCACACCGCAGGAGATCGCGGCTGGCGCAAGTTCGCTGCGACCCAACCGGGACTATACGAAGCCTTTGAACGGCTCCGGGACGCTGAGGCAGTGGTTCAACACCTCGGTTTTCACCGCGCCGGCGTTTGGGACATACGGGAACGCGACCCGCAATTCGATCGAGCTGCCAGGAACGGTGTCGGTGAGTTCATCGCTTTCGCGGTCGATCTCCTTTGGCGAGACGCGCAGCCTGGAGATGCGGTTGAACGTGAGCAATGTGTTCAACACGGTGCAGTACTCCGGCGTGTACACCAACGTGAATGACACGCGCTTCGGGCAGGTTTCCGGAGCAGCGGGGATGCGGGCCTTTACGTACAACATGCGGTATAGGTTCTAGGTTTTAGCGACTAGGGACCAGGCAAGGCGAGGAGAGATAGACGATGCAACGGGCAATCGCGGCGGTTCTGGCTGGGTGGATGGTTGGAGGATCGGCGGGCATGCCTTTGGCCGCGGCGCAGGCGCAGCAGCCGAGGGGCGGAACGACGACCATCGTCGCGAACGTGAATCGTGTGCTGACGAACGTCGTGGTGCGCGACAAAAAGACCGGTGCGGTGATCAAGGGGCTGAAGGACAGCGACTTCCAGATCATCGAAGACAAGAAGCCGCAGAAGATTACGACTTTCGATTATCAGGATGTGGACCAGGCGGTGACGCTCAAGGAGGCGAGCACGGTCTCCGGCGCCACTGCGACGAAGAGCAGATCAATCGCGGACCTGGTGAACAACGACTTTGCGGCGAAGCCGGAGGAGTTGAAAGACCGGCGGCTGATCGTGATGTTCTTCGACCTGAGCAGCATGCAGCCCGAAGACGTGCAGCGCGCGGTGGACGCGGCGAAGGACTACATCAACAACCACATGGCGCCGGCGGACCTGGCGGCGGCG
>DATNEM010000233.1:0-3442 GCA_035552995.1 Acidobacteriaceae bacterium
GGTTCTGCACGTTGGGACAACTGCGCGCGTGCACTGCCACTCCCTTGCCCCGCGTGACGTAACCGATGATTTCCTCGCCGCGGATGGGGTTGCAACAGCGTGCACGATAGACCAGCAAATCGTCCTGCCCCTCCACCTGCAGCGATTCCGATCCGCGGCCGAAGAAGACGCGCTTCACCGCGTCGGACATGTGATCGAGCGTCTGCCCGAGGGGGCCGGTATGTGGGCTTCCCGGCAGCTCGGCGGTCGAGGTCGATCCCGGCTCGAGCTTGTTGAGCACCTGCCGCGCAGAGAATTTGCCGAAGCCGATGCCCGCCAGCAGTTCCGCCTGCTGCGTCAGCCCGTACTCCTGCGCCACTCGCTCGTAGTCCGCGGTGGACTGCTTCGAGAGCGCGATCTTGTACTTGCGCGCTTCGCGGTCCAGCAGCTTCTGCCCAATCTCCATCGCTCGTTCGCGCTGGTGCTCGTTGATCCAGTGCTTGATCTTGTTGCGCGCCTTGGAAGACTTCGCGAAGCTGAGCCAGTCGCGCGAGGGCGTGTGGCCCGCCTGAGTCGAGATTTCGACGATGTCGCCATTGCGCAGCTTGGTCCGCAGCGGCACAATCCGGCCGTTCACCTTCGCGCCGATGGTGGTGTGGCCCACCTCAGTATGGACCGCATAGGCAAAATCGACGGGGCTCGAATCCTTGGGCAGCACCACCACCTTGCCCTTGGGCGTGAAGGTGTAGACCTCCTCGGGGTACAGGTCGATCTTCAAGGTCGACATGAACTCGTTGGGGTCGGTCATCTCGCGCTGCCATTCCATGATCTGGCGCACCCACGCGAGGCGCGCCTCGTCCTTTGCGGTAACGCTTTCGCCGGCCTTGTACTTCCAGTGCGCGGCGATGCCCTCCTCGGCCACGCGGTGCATGTCTTCGGTGCGGATCTGCACCTCGAACTGGTGTCCGCCCGGCCCGATCAGCGTGGTGTGCAGAGACTGATACTGGTTTGGCCGCGGCATGGAGATGAAGTCCTTGATGCGGCCCGGAACCGCCGGCCACTTGGCGTGCAGCAAGCCGAGAATGCTCCAGCAGTCTTCCTTGTTCTTGCAGATCACGCGCACGGCGAGGAGATCGTACACCTGGTCCAGCGAGAGTTTCTGCGTCTGCATCTTCTGCTGGATGGAATAAAGCCGCTTGATGCGTGAATCGACGCGCGCGTCTCTATTGTTGTCGTGCAGCAATTGACGAATGTCATGCACGATGGACGCGAGAAATCCTTCGTTCACGCCCCGCAGGTTCTCAACCTCGCTGGCCAGCTCGTTGTAAGCGTAAGCGTCGGTGTAGCGGAAGGCGAGGTCTTCCAGCTCGCCGCGAAGTTTGCCCATGCCGAGCCTATGCGCGAGCGGCGCATAGACGTCAAGCGTCTCGCGCGCGATCTTCTGCCGCTTCTCCGGCGGCAGCGGCGCAAGCGTGCGCATGTTGTGCAGCCGGTCGGCCAGCTTGATGAGCACCACGCGCACGTCCGTGACCATGGCGAGCAGCATCTTGCGGATATTTTCCGCTTGGTGGTCTTCCCTGTTGGCGAATTTGATTTTGTCGAGCTTGGTGACGCCTTCCACGATGTGCGCCACCTGCTCGCCGAACTGGTCCTCGATCTCGGCCGAGGTGACATCCGTATCTTCGACTGCGTCGTGCAGCAGGCCGGCCGCGATTGCCGTCGAGTCCATCTTGATTTCGGCGAGTACCAGCGCGACTTCAAGGGGATGAACAACGTAGGGATCGCCCGAGGCGCGTTTCTGGTCCTCATGCTGTCGCAGGCAGAAGAGCCATGCGCGGCGAATGATGTCCAGATCGTCGCCGGGGCGATTGGCATGTACCTCGTCCAGCAGGCTAGCGAACTTCGCGTCGATCTCCGCCGCAAGCGAGGCCGGAAAGCCCGGCAAGAACGGCGCGGAGGCGACGGGCGGCGCAGATTTGATCGGAACTACAGCCGCGCGCGGGGAAGCGGCCGGCGCATCAGCTGACGGGGGGGCCGGTTGGGCCGCTTCACGTCGGATGCCTGCGTCGTGCGAGAGTGGCTCGGAACTCGTACCCTCGGGCGATGCGGGTGCAGCCCTCCCAGGGTCGGGAGAAGCAGCAGGAGTGATGGCCATAGGTCATTATATGTGGCATGTACGCCATTTGAAGCGGCGTGTGCCGGAACCGGAAACTCCAGATCGCGCGCCACTTGGCGGCAGACGTACCCACTTCTACAACTTTTGAGGGCGTGCGCACAGGCCGCAGGCATTGAAAAATGAGACAATCCGTCGCTAGACTCAGCGACAGAACACAAAGAATGCGCTGGGCCTTGGGCTGCGCATCTTTGTGCAAAATTTCCGGGTGACGCCATGCGCGCTTCAATCGTTGCAGCTCTTTGCCTTCCTCTTGTCCTTACCGGTTGCACGCTGACCAATACCGGCACGCCCTCTCCGGTTCAAGGCGCCACCATCAGCGGATCGGTGCACGGCGGGCAGCAGCCCATCGCCGGTTCGCATGTATTCCTCTTTGCGGCGAATGAAACCGGCTACGGTCTGGCGGCAACCTCGCTGCTGGGAAACAACTCAGTCACGACGGGCTTAACCAAGGACACGAGCGTTGGAAACCCGACGAGCGGCGACTGGTATGCCACGACGGACGCGAACGGCAACTTCTCCATTACCGGCGTTTATAGCTGCACAGCCGGCCAGCAGGTGTATATGTATGCGCTGGGCGGCAACCCCGGCGGGGGGGGCATCAACCCCGGCGCGGGGCTGATGGCAGTGCTGGGCGACTGCCCGGGCTCGAACTTCGCCGGCACCATCTCATTCATCAACATCAACGAGGTAACGACGGTAGCCGCGGCCTATGCGATGTCAGGCTTCGCAACGGATGCCACCCACGTCTCCGCCTCCAGCACCGCGCACACCGGCCTCAAGAATGCATTTGCAAACGCCGCCAATCTGGCGAGCATTGCGGCCGGCACGGCGGCTACCACAACCGCGGGCGGCAACGGTACGCCTCCAACCAGCGAGATCAATACACTGGCCAACGCGCTGGCGGCGTGCATCAACTCAAACGGAGCAGTCACCGGCCCGACCAATCCAACTGCCTGCTACACGCTGTTTACCAGTGCGCTCTCCGGGGGGACCACCGGCACGCAGCCCACGGACACCGCAACCGCCGCGATCAACATTGCGCATAACCCGGGTGTGAACGTGGCCGCCATCTACGGTCTGCCGACGGCTCAGGCGCCCTTTGCCCCTGTGCTGGCCAGTGTGCCCAACGACTGGACCGTGGGCATTCAGTTTGCCGAGGGAGGCGATTCACGCTCGGGAGGTACAGCCGATCCCTTTGCGATTGCTGTGGATGCTTCGGGAAACGTCTGGTCGGCGAACAATGGCAACGCCGTAGGAGCCGTAGCCGAGCTGGGGCCCGATGGCAGC
>DATNEM010000234.1:0-14244 GCA_035552995.1 Acidobacteriaceae bacterium
GGCCCTCAACGAACTCTCGCGCAAGATGAATGCGCCCATCTGCGGCAAGGACTTCAAGACCGGCCAGACGATGATCAAGAGCGTGCTGGCGCCGATGTTCAAGACCCGCATGCTGGGCGTCTCCGGGTGGTACTCGACCAATATTCTCGGCAACCGCGACGGCGAGGTGCTCGACGATCCTGAATCCTTCAAGACCAAGGAGGAGTCGAAGCTTGGCCTCTTGGACATCATCCTGCAGCCAGAGCTGTACCCTGTTTTATACAAGGATATCTACCACAAGGTTCGTATCAACTATTACCCCCCACGCGGTGATAACAAAGAGGGTTGGGACAATATCGATATCTTCGGCTGGCTGGGTTATCCCATGCAGCTCAAGGTTGATTTCCTCTGCCGTGACTCGATCCTCGCAGCTCCTTTGGCGCTCGATCTCTGCCTCTTCATGGACCTTGCCGCACGCACGCCAAGTCTGCGAGGCCTCGGCATCCAGGAGTGGTTGAGCTTCTACTTCAAGGCGCCGGATTCGGCCAAGGGCGTCTATCCCGAGCACGACCTCTTTATCCAGTCGATGAAGCTCAAGAACACGCTGCGCCACATTATGGGCGAAGACCTCATTACGCACCTCGGCTTGGATTACTACGGCGACTGAGCGCGCCGATGAATAAAAACCCAACTGACCCTGCGGTCTCCCGCAGGGTCTTTGCATTGAAGGCGGGCAGCAGGCGATGGCAGCTGGCGATCTCCAACTCGAGACGATGCGCATTTATCGCGCGCTGACCACGCAGCGACAGGACTGGGGCGGCAAGCTCGTCCTTATGTGCGGAACGGGCCGCGAGCAGAGGGGAGCATCCGCGGCTGTCAGCATTGCTGGCGGAACGAGCCTTGCAGTCGATGCGGATGCTAGCGCGATGAAGGCGGCTCAGCGCTCCGGCTATCTCGACTTTGTCGTCAACTCGCTCGATGAGGCGTTGCGCGCGCTCAAGAATGAGATCAGGCAGAAGCGGCCGCTCAGCGTTGGTTTGATCGCCGATGTCAGTGCGATGCTTGCGGAGATGGACGAGCGCGGCATTCAGCCTGACCTGCACTTCGATCCGGCATCCCTACGAATCATCCTGCAGCCGGGCGATGAATACTACTTTGCAGCGGCCGATGCAGCGGCGCTGCGCCAGGTCGATGCCGCGCTGCTCGGTGCGCTTCCACCCGAGGATTTGATCCGCCATCGCTGGGTACAGCATGCCCCGCAGTTCATGCGCGAAGCGCGCAGCGGCGGCCGCTGGATATGGTTGAGCGGCGCTGAATTCGACGTGCTTGCAGCAAAGAGCATTACACCTGGTCCACACTCATAAGGCGCGCCCAGAGCGCCTTTACGCCTGCGCTCGTCTTTGCGGAAACCGGGAGAACGTCGTCTACTTCATGCTCGCGCTTCAGTGCGGTGAGACTCTTTGCCAGCGCGCTGTTGGAGAGCCGGTCAGCCTTTGTGCCCACGACCACAAATGGCCGATCGGTTTCGCGGAAGAAGTCGATTAGCTGGCGGTCGCTTTTTTGCGGCGGAATGTTCGTGTCCACCAGGCAAACCGCCAGCGCCAGCGCCTCGCGTTCTCGCAGATACGGCTCGATGAAGTTGGGCCATTCGGACGCGACAGACTTCGATATCTTCGCGTAGCCATAACCGGGAAGATCTGCCAAGATCAGCGCCGGCCGCGCCCTCTTCCTTTCTCCTGTACCTTCGTGCAGCGCGAAGAAGTTGATCGCCCGCGTGCGGCCAGGCGTAGACGACGTGTGCGCGACCTTCTCGCCGAGCAGTGCGTTGATCAAGGACGATTTGCCTACATTTGACCGACCGAGGAATGCGATCTCCGGCGCGCCAAATGTCTTCGCCTGGGAAGGGAAGTGCACGACGTTCGTCGCCGAAAGCAAGAAAACAGGGCTGAGCCGCATCGTCTCAGTGTATTGCAACGGCTTCGGTTTCACGGACGTGCAATCATCGAAGGTGGAGCATGATCGCATGTCCTCTCCCGAATCGCCGCGCAGCTTCCGGCACAATATGCTGCGCGAGATCTATGAGCAGCCCGCAGCGCTGGCGCGCACGCTCGATTTCTATCTCGATCTGACGAGCCTTGCCTTCCGCGAAGAGTCGCTGCGTGAGATCGCAGTGCTGCTGCGGAAGCATCCCGATCTTGTCATTGCAGCCAGCGGCTCAAGCCGTCATGCGGGGCTTGCCGCGGAGATACTGCTCGAAGATCTCGCCGGCCTGATCGTCGATGTCGAATACGCCAGCGAGTATGCGTGCCGCTCCGTCCACGTCCGCCGACATCCTGACAGTCCCAGCCCAGTGCTTGTCCTTTCACAATCGGGCGAGACGGCGGACACGCTGGCTGCGCTGCGAGAAGCTGCGCGTCGCGGTCACTCCACAATTGCCGTGACCAATGTGCACGGATCGACCATGGCACGCGAGGCTACCGTCGATCTCGCTACGCTTGCCGGCAAAGAGCTTGCTATCCCCGCGACGAAGAGTTTCACGGCACAGCTCGCGGTCGTAGAAATCCTTGCTCTGCTAGCCGCAACCGAGCGCCAGGCGCTTCCGCCGGATGAGATTTCCGAACGAATGAAAGCGCTGGCACGGGTTCCCGAGGCCATCGCCGCGCAACTTCCGGCGTGGGAGCGGCAGATCGAGGCACTAGCTTCCAAATACGCCGATGCGAAGACGTTCCTCTATCTCGGCCGCGGCGTGCATTACGCGATTGCCCGCGAAGGCGCGTTGAAGCTGAAGGAGTCCTCCTATCTGCACGCCGAAGGCTATCCCTCCGGCGAGCTGAAGCATGGGCCGAACGCGCTCGTCTCGCGCGAGGTCCCACTGGTCGTGCTTGCCACGGTCGATCATGACGACCCCGAATCGCTGCTGCGCTACGAGAAGACCGTGTCGCTGCTCTACGACCTGCGCGAGCAGGGTGCGCGCGTGCTCGCACTCGCCAACGCCTACGATGCCGCGATTGCCTCGCTGGCCACCGACGTCATTGCGGTTGAGCCTGCGTCCGAGGCGCTCCTGCCCATCTCCGAGGTGGTGCCGCTGCAGCTGTTCGCGTATTTTCTGGCGGTCGCACACGGCGTCGATGTGGACCATCCGCGCAACCTGACCAAGGCCGTCGTAACCGAATGAATGGCTAGTTTTGAGGTACCCCCTCCCCCATACTGGGGTATCTAAAGTACCTCTTCCAGAGGACTTGGATGGCTAAAAGTATTGCTGAAGTCTCCCCACCCGGGAAACGCACCGCGATGTAACCCGTTGCGACATCGCAGGTCCGGCCAGAGCTGCTTCTTTTGGCACGACGCTCGGATGTCTACTCTTTTAATCATAACGGCAGTGTCAAGGCCTAAACACAGAAATGCGTACAGCAAGCGAGAGCGCATTCGAGCGTGATAGCCTTCCGTCGATCTGAAAATCATTTTCTTTAGCTCCTCTGGAAGGAGCTGCAAGGAGACCTATGCAGCCTACCGATGGAATGTCCTCTCCGCCGAACCCCGGCATCATCTTCGAGATGCTGCAGGCGCATCAGCGCACTGCGGCGCTGCGGGCGGCCGTCGAACTGGACATTTTTCGCGCGGTGGGCGAAGGGCCGGGCGACGCGGCATCGATCGCGAAGAAATGTTCCTCCTCGGAGCGTGGCGTGCGTATCCTGTGCGACTTCCTCACGCTGAGCGGCATTCTCACCAAGGAGAATGGCAGTTATCGCCATACCCCGACCAGCGCGCTGTTTCTCGATCCCACTTCGCCCGTGTCGCTGGCCTCGACGACAAAGTTTCTCGGCAATCCAGCGCTGACGGAGCCATTCGCGCATCTGGCGGAGATCGTTCGCAAGGGACATACCAGCCTGCCAGGTGAGGGTACGGTGGAACCGGACAATCCGGTGTGGGTCCAGTTTGCCGAATCGATGGCCGCGCTGGCGGCGCTGTCCGCCGACGGGCTTGCGAAGGCTGCGTTGGAGGGAACGAGCGGTGCGGTGCGCGTGCTGGATATCGCCGCGGGGCATGGACTGTTCGGGATCGCCTGCGCAAAGCAGAATCCGCAGGCGCAGGTTACGGCGCTGGATTGGCCCGCGGTGCTGGCGGTCGCGGAGAGGAACGCACAAAAGGCGGGCGTGGCAGACCGCATCCACAAGCTGCCGGGCAGCGCGTTCGAGGTGGAGTTCGGTGGCCCCTATGATGCCGCGTTGCTCACCAACTTCCTGCACCATTTTGACCAGCCCACATGCATCGGCCTGCTGAAGAAGATCCATGCGGCGATGAAGCCGGGCGGGCGAGTGGTGACGCTCGAGTTTGTGCCCAACGACGACCGCGTGACGCCGCCGATGGCAGCTGCCTTCAGCATGACGATGCTTGCGACCACGGCTACGGGTGACGCCTATACCTTCAACCAGTTGAAGCAGATGTATGAAGCGGCCGGCTTCAAGAACGTGGCGGCTCATCCCATTCCGATGAGCCCGCAGACGGTGGTTGCGGGTAGTGCGTAGCGCATTGAGAACGCAGCAGGCGCCGCGATAGAATCAGGATGTTGCGCGCCACGCGCGAGGAGGAGATGAGATGAGCTTGCAGACCGATCGGGAATCCTGGCTGGACCGGCACTGGTATTGGCTGGTGATTGCGGTAGGTGTGCTGTTTGTTTCAGTGCTCGACTCCTGGCACCCGACGTTCTAGGCCATGCAGGTGTCAGCGATTCGCAGAGTAGTGATGGTTGGCGCTTTTCTATCTGTGTGCGTCCCGCGCCTCTCCGCGCAGACGACTCCAGATCAGTTGGAGTCAGCGCTCAAGGGCAAGAGATTTGCGCTGCGGAACTTCAGCGCCGATCAGACTGCCAAATTCCGGTGGAGCAATGATTCCTTGACCTCCGACCCGCCGTCTATGCGGGCATTTGTGCTCTTCGCTCCGGGTTCCGTCAAGCTGAAAGGCGCAACGCTCACTATTCAAGGCACACGGTCCATCGTTCTGCTGGACGGGAAGAGCGGCAAGCCGGGGACATCTGAAGGCCAACCTGCATGGTTAGAGATCGATTTTGGCGCGAGCGATCCGGCGGTTGTGATTCCGAAACTTCAATCAGCCTTGTTTTTTTCAGATCTGGACACCGCTGCCAACTCTATTCCTATGGAGTTCAGGGACTTCGTACCATATCGCCTCAATCCGGCGGATCCACGACAGATTGCACCCTCACTCAAGGAAGGTGTGCAGTGGTACTACGCAGCCAGTGCGTGGAGCAACCTGCCTCACGATTCATCCAGGATTACTCCGCCCAAGCTAACCCGTATGGGCAAGCTGCTCTACTCTCCGCAGGCGCGGCAGTTGAAGGTCCAGGGCAGCGTAATTCTGGCATTGGTGGTCTCTGAGTCAGGACATGTGGAGTCGCCTTGGCTTCTAAAGCCGCTAGGCTATGGCCTTGACGAAGCTGCGGCTACAGAGGCCGTGCAATCGACGTTCACACCTGGACAACTAGATGGACAGCCCGTAACGCAAGTGATTCTCCATGTTGTCAATTTCCAGATACAGTGAACGGCAGCTGCCTGGCTATCTCGCAACTTCATCCCCCGGTCTCGCGAGGGTTGCATAGCTGAACGCGCCCAACAGTGTGACGGCGCTGCACACGCTTAGTGCGATGGTGAAGGAATGCGTGCGATCGAGCAGCCAGCCGGTGAGAACGGGCGCGGCGGACGCGATCATGAAGCTGGCGAAGTTCTGCAGCGCAGCCAAGGAAGCGACGAGCCCGTGCGGGCTGACTGCCTGCACGTATCCCCAGCCGGAGACTCCGGCGTAGTGAATGCAGCAGAGTGCGAGGCTGAGGCCGGCCACGGCTTGCGGCGTGGTGGCGGCGCGAGCCACAAAGAGCGTCCCTACCGCGGACATCGCCATGCCGCCAACAATGTTCCATCGATGTACTGTCGGTAGAGCCACGCCGCGGTGAGCCAGCACGTCGGAGAATATGCCGTTGACGTACATACCGGCAGCGCCTGCGAGGAAAGGAATGGCGGCCACCCATCCGCTGCGCGCGATGGAGAGGTGGCGCTGGCTCTCAAGGTATCCGGGCAGCCATGTGAGGTAGAGCCAGACCGTGTAGTTCACCCCGCCCCAGCCGAGCATCATCCCCCAGACCATGCGGCGGCGAAGCAGCACATTCAGCGCGGAGGCGATGCCGGGTACCGTGGATGGCCCAGCTTGCGGGACCGCATCCCAGGGTTGCCGCTTGGGCGCATCGCGATACAGGGAGAACCATGCGAGAGCGACAACGATGCCCGCCAGTCCGAGGGTCACAAACATGGCGCGCCAGCCGTGCCAGAGCATGAGAACCGTCAGTATGGGCGGAGCGATGGCGCTGGCAACGGGATTGGAGGAGTTGAAGATGGACGTGGCACGCGCACGGGCTTTTGGCGAGAACCAGTCGCGGAGGGTGCGCACGCCGCCGGGCCACCACGGCGCTTCGCCGCAGCCGAGCAGGAAGCGAAGCGCGAGGAACAAGGGCAGTCCGCGCACGAGACCGGTAAGCGTCTGCGCGATCGACCAGAGGACAAGTCCACCGCTAAGGGTGAAACGCGTGCCGGCACGATCGAGGAGGCCAATGAGTGGAAGTTGCGCCAGTCCATAGGCGAGCGAGAAGGCGGTGAAGAGCCAGCCCATCTGCGTGGCGTTGAGATGCATCTCCGCGCGGACGGTGGTGTTTGCGATGGAGAGCGAGGAGCGGTCAAGGAAGTTGACGATGCCGCCCATGAAGAGCAGCGTGAGGGCAATCGTTTGCTGACGACGGAGTTTGGAGGCGAGCGCGTTGGATTGGGGCGGGGAAGAGGGAGATGTACTCATCGCCAGACGGACCAGCCGCGGCGATTGAGGCTCCAGAAGAGAATTGCGAGCAACGTGAGACCAAGCGCGATGAGGCCAAGACCAGCGGCGATGCGCGAGAAGAGCAGATCTCCCATGCCGAAGAGCAGGGAATAGATGAGCGTGAAGCCCAGCACCCAGTGGAAGAAGTTGTAGCGCAAGGTATGCTCCTGTTGCGCCGTCGCGGGTGCGAACCTGCGCCAGCCCAGCGCGGCGGGGCGCACGCGATCATAGAAGGCTTGCAAGGTGGCGTCCGTCTCGGGACGCGTGGCGAGCGTGACGATGAGCCAGATGGCGGTGGTGAGCGTGGTGGTGGTCAGCATCAGCCATGCGAAGGCGTGTGGGTCGTCCTGGTTGAGCGGCGCAATGGCGAGGCGGGGATCGATGGAGTGCAGGGCGCGGACTACGGGGAGGCCGGCGGTGCTTTCGAGCGTGAGCGAGATGACAGCGGCGGCGGTCATGGCGGCGATCTCGCTCCACGCATTGATGCGCCACCAATACCAGCGCAGGATGAAGACGAGGCCCGCGCCCGCGCCGAGGGCCAGCAGGAACTTCCAGGCGGTAGCGATGGATGCGCCGTGGGTAAGCATATATCCGGTGGCCGCGGCGGAGAGCACAGCGGCGAGGATCGTCGCCAGACGCGAGGCGGCGACGTAGTGGCGCTCGCTCTTGTCCGGCGCCAAGAAGCGCTTGTAGAGGTCGTTGATCATGTAGGACGCGCCGAGGTTGAGCTGCGTGCCGATGGTGGACATGTAGGCTGCGGCGAAGCCGGCGAGCATGAGTCCGCGGAGGCTGGCGGGGAGGTAGTGGACCATCACCCAGACGTAAGCGCCTTCGCTGCCTCCGGTGGCGGCGGTTGGGTTGGGAAGCAGAACCAGAGCGACCAGCGCGGTGATGATCCATGGCCACGGGCGCAGCGCGTAATGCGCGATGTTGAACCAGAGGGTCGCGCCGAGGGAATGCTTCTCGTCCTTCGTAGAAAAGATGCGCTGCGCGATGTAGCCGCCGCCGCCGGGTTCGGCGCCGGGATACCAACTGGCCCACCAGTTGAGGGAGAGCAAGACGAGGAAGCTGAGGAAGAAGGGCGATGCCGTCGCTGGGATGAAGGCGAGCGTGTCACGCGCGGCGCCGTTGACGGGATGCGCTGCGTCAAAGGCGCGGACCTGCTCCATGAGCGGGTGCATGCCGCCGATGGCCTGCACGGCGAAGTAGGCCAGCAGGATGACCATGCTCATCTTGAGGATGAACTGCAGCAGGTCGGTCCATAGAACGGCCCACAGTCCGGAGATCGCGTTGTATGCAAGCGTGAGCGCGAGGCAGAAAAATACGGCGGTGAGCTGGCTGCGTGTGGTCGTGAGGCCGAGGGTGAGGGCGAGTATCTTAACCATGGCCAGATTGACCCAGCCCATGATGATGGTATTGACGGGAAACGCCAGATAGACGGCGCGAAAGGCGCGCAGGAAGGTGGCGGGAGGGCCGGAGTAGCGGAATTCGGCAAACTCCATGTCCGTAAGGACGCGGGCGCGCCTCCAGAGGGGCGCGAAGAAGAAGACCGTCAGCATTCCGGAGAGCAGGAATGACCACCAGAGCCAGTTGCCGGTGATGCCCTGGGTGTAGATGAGGCCGGTGACGACGAGTGGGGTGTCGGCGGCAAAGGTGGTTGCCACCATGGAGGTGCCGGCCAACCACCAGGTGACGCTGCGGCCGGAGAGGAAGAATTCGCCGATGTCGCCGGAGGCGCGCTTCATGTAGAAGAAGCCAATGGCGAGGTTGACTGCGAAGTAAAGGGCAATCACCAGCCAGTCGAGCGACGTAAGGACCAAGAGGCCTCCAAAGATTGCGAGGTTCCATCCTATCAACAGCCGGAAGGTGTGCGAGGCTAGAATGGAATCCGCCATCAAAGCGGCGCCGGTATCACGGCGGTCCAACAATGGCGGACAAGAGCGGTTTAGACTTGAGGGCCGGGTGAACGCGATGACAGGACAGATTTGGACGGCGGTGCTGGTTGCGGGGATGCTGGCGGCGGCGCCAACAGCGCAGGCGTATGCGGCGGAGCGTCGTGCGCAGGCTCAACCGGCTGCGGCTTACGTCAACGAGAACGGTACCGACCCGGCGCCGCTGCACCTGCGCCAACTGGAGGGCAAGGTGGTCGGCCTGGGCGGCGACCCCATGCCGCGGGCTGAGGTCGCGCTGTTTACCGAGAACGGACACTCGCTGGTGGCAACCGCAACGAGCGACCGCGAGGGCAAGTTCCGTTTCGATAAGGTCGAGAAGGGCGTTTACCGCGTGGTTGCGCGCATTGAGGGGCTTTGCCCGGCGAATATTCCCGTGAAGCTGGAATCGTCGCTGCTGGGCAAGCGAAAGCTGGTGATCACCATGCGGCCGAAGGACCTGGATACCTGCAGCTACGGCGTGGCGAAGTAAGCGGCTATTGCTTCGCCAAATCGAAGACCTTTTCCATCGGCGCCCAGCGGAGGACGGGATCGGCGCCCTCGGGGACGGCCTGGAAGTTGGCCATTAGAGTTTCCCATTCGGCAACCTTTGGATTGGCGCGGTCCATTTCGGCTTTGCGCTCCAGCGAGAAGTCGTCGCTTACATCCATGATCATGAACATACGCGTGCCGTGCAGATAGATTTCCATTGCAATTACGCCGGCAGCATAAAGGCTGTCGCGAATCTCCGGCCAGATCTTCTCGTGATAGCGCTTGTACTCGGCAATCTTGGCGGGATCGTTCTGGAGGTCGAGGGTGAGGCAGTGGCGTGGCATGAGACTCCCAAGATGATTTGCAAGCAGCCTAACACCGGCCGCGAGCGCAGGGCTATCCTGGGCCGATCGCGCGCAACGCGAAGAACAGCAGCACGCCGGCGAAAAAGACCATCGCCATCTTCACGCCCGGTTCGCGGTTGACCTCCGGCACCAGATCCGTGGCTGCAACGTAGATGGTTACGCCAGCAGAGAGCGGCAGTCCTGCCCTCACCCATGCGGGAAAGAGATTGATGGCCAGCACTCCCACCACCGTGGTAGCGCCGAGGAAGAGCGCGGAGTTCATCGCAGCGCCGCGGCTTTGGCCTCCGGCCAGCATTACGCTGGCGACAGTGAAGCCCTCCGGCAACTTATGAAGGAAAATTGCGATGAACAGAATCCACCCGAGCCACGCTGAGACTACAAAGCCCGACCCGATGGCGATGCCATCGAAAAACGTGTGCGTCGCCAGCCCCAACAGGACTGAGTAACTGCGCCCGGCGGAGAGAAATTCGTGATGGTGCGTCTCCTCGCCGAAGTGGAAATGCGGTACCAGCGTGTGTTCCAGCAGGTGGACGCCGCAGTATCCGGCCAGCAGAAGAGGGGCGGCCCAGCGGGCATTCAAGGCGACCGCCGCCGGCAACATTTCCAGCAGCGCGGCGGCGAGCATGAACCCCGCTCCCAGCGCAACGAAATAACGGAGAGCGCGCGCCGAGGGCGATCGGCGGACGAGCAGAAATCCGCCGAGATAATCGGCGAGGCCTGCGAAGAGGCCTAGCGCAAGAGCGATCCAGAAGCGCGGTGCGGGCATGTCGATGAACTATCCTGTTAGCAGATCAATCTTAGCTTGCGCGAACCCCACCACTGAAGGAACCTCCACGGAATGCCTCTGAACTGCGGAATCGTTGGGCTGCCCAACGTCGGCAAAAGCACCATCTTCAACGCACTCACCTCTGCCAAAGCCCAGGCCGCGAACTATCCTTTCTGCACCATTGAGCCCAACACGGGCATCGTCACCGTGCCCGATGAGCGGCTCGACAAGATCGCCGCGCTGGTGAAGCCGAAATCGCTGGTGCCGACCACGATGGAGTTCATCGATATCGCCGGGCTGGTCGAGGGCGCGTCAAAGGGCGAGGGGCTCGGCAACCAGTTTCTCGGCCACATCCGTTCTACGGACGCGATCCTGCATGTCGTGCGCTGCTTCGCCGATCCTGAGGTCGTGCATGTTGCGGGCAAGGTCAATCCGCTGCACGATATCGACATCATCAACACCGAGCTGCTGCTCGCTGACCTCGACACCGTCGATAAGCGGTTCGTGAAACTGGAGAAGCTAAATAAACCGGCGAACGCCGACGCAAAGATCAAGGCCGAGTTCGCCGTCGTGAGCCGCCTGAAGGCAGCGCTCGATGCAGGCAAGCCGGCTCGCACGGTCGAATTGACCAATGACGAGCTGCCGTACACGCGCGATCTGCACCTCATCACCGCCAAGCCGCAGCTCTATGTCGCCAATGTCGACGAGAGCGGCCTGACCGGCCACAATGAATGGGTGGACGCCGTGGAGAAGCGCGCCGCGGAGGAGACGTCGCAGGTCATCCGTATCTGCGGCGCCATGGAGGCGGAGATTGCGCAACTCGATTCCGCAGAGCGTGGCGACTTCCTAAGGGAGATGGGCCTCGCGGAGCCGGGGCTTAACCGCCTGATCCACGCGGCCTACGCGCTACTGAACCTCATCACCTACTTCACCGCAGGCGAGCAGGAGTGCCGCGCCTGGACGATTGTGCGCGGCACGAAAGCGCCGGGCGCAGCGGGCGTGATCCATTCGGACTTCGAGAGGGGCTTCATCAAGGCGGACTGCTACCACTCGGACGATCTCTTCAAGTACGGCAGCGAGCAGGCAGTGAAAGAAAAGGGGCTGTTGCGTTCCGAGGGTAAGGAGTACGTCGTCAAGGACGGGGACATCCTCTTTTTCAAGTTCAACGTGTGAGTTGACGCGAGATTAGATATAACTCACACGTTTTTGTGGAGCGCGTTCAGCTGCGATCAGCAGGATGTTCACAAGGCCGAGCAGTAGCACCGCACCCTCAACCTTTTCTGAAATCGAGTGCAGCCGGTTAAAGTCCTGCCGCTCAAAACTGCCTATGGGCACCGCGTTGATGTCGCCTCCCGCAGCGATACGGTCGCGCTCCATGGCCGGCACGATGCCACGCTGCACGACGGCCGTGGCAAACATCATGCCAAGCACGAGCAGGAACTCTGCCGGCAGCAGCCGCCTGCTGCGGGGATCCGTTCGAAACCACAGCGCGATGGTGCCAATCAGGAACAGAAAGCCGCAGGTGTTGCCGATGATGTTCAGTTTTGCAATGCTCTGGCCGATCAATTGGGCGAAGAGAGCCGTCGTGCCCATCAGGTGAAAGGCCGTCTGTGCCTCCACAAAGGCAAAGAAGACCAGTCCGCCAACCCACACGGTCATGGCCAGGAGACGGATTGCCCGGAAAAAGATCGTCATGGGGTAATGCTAGACGATGCGGCTACACCCAGTCGCGCCCGATCAGACGGCGAATGCGTTCCTTGGTCGGCGGATGGGTGGAGAAGAGGCTGCCAAAGCCGCCGCCCAGCAGCGGCGCAATGATGAACAGATGCGCGGTCGAAGGTGTCGCCTCCAGCGGCACCCGTTTGGAATAGGTTTCGAGCTTGTGCAGCGCGCTCGCCAGTGCATACGGATTTCCCGTAGTGTGCGCGCCGGTTGCGTCCGCCTCATATTCGCGCGAACGCGATACGGCGAGCTGGATCAGCATCGCGGCGAACGGCGCGACAATCATCATCGCCAGTGCAGTCAGTGCACCGCCGTTGCGGCCGCGCCTGTCTCCGCCGCCTCCGCCGAAGCCGAAGATCTCCGCATAGTAGGTCATGCGCGCCAGTAGAGTAATTGCCCCTGCGAGGGTGGCGGCGATGGAACTCGTAAGGATATCGCGGTTCTTCACGTGGCCGAGTTCATGCGCAAGGACGCCTTCCAACTCTTCGTCATTCAGCAGCCCGAGAATGCCGTGGGTCACGGCAACTGAGGCGTGCTCCGGGTTGCGGCCGGTCGCAAATGCATTCGGTGAATCGGTGGGGATTACATAAATCTTAGGCATGGGAATGCCGTCCTTCGCCGCCAGCCGCTCGACAACCTCATACGCGCGTGGAAGCTGCTCGCGGGTCACCGGCTGCGCGCGGTAGGCTGCCAGCGCGATCTTGTCCGAGAAAAAGTACGAGACAAAGTTCATCACGACAGAAATCGCGAAGGCGAGGAGCAGGCCATTCTGGCCGCCCAGGCGATCGCCCAGAAACAGCAGCAGCACTGTGAGGCAGACCAGCAACAAGGTGGATTTGAATGTGTTCATCTCGCTCTTTCCGCGGGGCACCTTTCCGATCCGCACCTTCTTGCCATTAGACGCGTGCCGCTAGGATTCGATCCGGCAGAGCGCCCGCCGCAATACTATGTCAAATGCCGCCTTCTGCTCTTCGTATTGCTGCGGTGTAATGCGACCTGCGAGACGGTCCGTCTCCAGCGCAAATAACTCATCCTTCAGCGTCTGCGCCAGGGAGCCCGGCGCGGCGGCTGGAGTTGCAGATGCTGCGGGTCCGGAGGATAAATACGCAGGGACCGCTTCTGTTGTTCCAGCACTGCCAGTCGTCGTGCTCGCGGTCGCCGGAGCATTTTTCAGCAGGATGCCCGCGCCGGCTGCCAGCGCCAGTCCGAGCCCGCCGACGATCCACCATTTGTATTTGGAGAGCGGAGCGTTCGTATCGCCAGGATCGACGGGCACGCCGAGGCCGCCCCCGGGGCGTTCGCCTTCGGCAATTGGCGCTGCCCCCGGGACCTGTGCGCCGCTGGTCTGAGCGTCTTGTGGCGCGTCCTGCGGAAGCTGGCCTGTACCGGAGAGCGTGAACTCAATGGGCTGTGCGAACGCAGGCTGATGATCGTCGTAGCTTTGCGCTGTCACCTGCGGATCGTTGATTGACTGGAATGATGCCGGCCCCTGGAACTGCATTGTCTTCGGCAGCATCACGGCCACGTCGCCCGTCGGCAGCCCCAGCTTGAGCGAGAACGGCTGCTTACCCGTATATGGCAGCGTGTACTCCACCTGGAAGCGCGTCTCACCGGGGCGCACCGGGAAGGTGAATGCATAATGGCCAGTTGCCGCATCTACCGCTTTCACTTTTACGCTGGTGGGCAGGCCGTTTGGCGCGCTGGCCATCGCCTCACCAACCTGCGCTCCCTTGGGTACGTAGAAGTCGAGCGTATTGCTGCCGTATTGGGTGCGTGGGGGAGTTGAGGCATTTTGTACGAAGAAGTTTTCAGCGACGGTCAGCATCTTGCCGGTCGGATCTGTCTCGGCGCGCACCACCATGGCCTCACCGCGAACGCCATCAACCTTCGCCGCGGAATCGTAGACATCGATGTCGACGGAGGTCGTTCCGGCAGGCACCGATTTGAAGTATTCCGCTCCCTGATGGGTGATGTGGAGCAGAATCTGGCCGCCGTCGGGGACGTCAACGTGAAACGCGCCCTTCGCATCGGATGTCGCCTTGGCGATCTCGTCCATGCTCTGCGCCGTATTGATGACGGCGACGGTATCGCCCGCGGAGGGCTTGTCCGTGGTGCG
>DATNEM010000235.1:0-15844 GCA_035552995.1 Acidobacteriaceae bacterium
GACGCCGGAGTTCATGGACGCGTGCGACCGGCTGGGCATGCTGGTGATGGACGAGACGCGCATGATGGATTCGACGCCCGAAGGCCTCAGCCAGCTCGAGCGCCTCATCCGCCGCGACCGCAATCATCCTTCGGTAGTGATCTGGTCGCTGGCAAATGAGGAGCCGGAGCAGGGCAACTCGCGCGGCGCGCGCATTGTGGCTTCGATGAAGCGGCTGCAGCGCAGGCTCGATCCCACGCGCGTATGCACCACGGCGATGAACTATGGCTGGGGCGGCGACGGCGTCTCCACGGTGGTCGATGTGCAGGGCTTCAATTACGGCGAAGGCAATATCGATGCCTTCCACAAGGCGCATCCGACACAGCCGTGCGTCGGGACAGAGACGGCGAGCTCGTTTATGACGCGCGGCATCTATGCGAACAATGAGGCCACGGGCAATGTGAGCGCGTACGGGACGGAGGCCGCGCGGTGGGGCAAGACCGCTGAGCAGTGGTGGACGTTCTACGACGAGCGCGAGTGGCTGGCGGGCGGCTTCGCGTGGACCGGATTTGACTATCGCGGCGAGACTACGCCGTACGGCTGGCCGTGCATCAGCTCGCACTTCGGCATTCTGGACACCTGCGGCTTTGCCAAAGATCCGGCGTACTACTACAAAACGTGGTGGGGCGCGGAGCCGACGCTGCACCTGCTGCCGCACTGGAACTGGGCGGGCAAGGAGGGGCAGGAGATTCTGGTCGTTGCTTACTCCAACCAGGACAGCGTGGAGTTGTTTCTCAATGGGCAGAGCCAGGGCTCGCAGCCGGTGAAGAAGAACAGCCACGTGGAGTGGAAGGTGAAGTACGCACCGGGCGTGCTGGAAGCGCGTGCATCGAAGGGCGGCGCGGTTACGCTGACGGAGAAGCGCGAGACTACGGGAGCGGCGGCGAAGATTGTCGCGACTGCGGACCGAGCGGCCATCAACGCGGACGGCCAGGATGTTGCGGTCGTCAACGTCTCCATCGTGGATGCGCAGGGCAGGGCGCACCCGACGGCCGACAACAAGATTTCGTTTGCGATTGACGGGCCGGGCGCGGTGATCGGAGTGGGGAACGGGGACCAGAGCTCGCATGAGGCCGACAAGCCTGCCAGCATGACTGCCGCGGAGCGCAGCGCCTTCAACGGATTGTGCATGGCGATTGTGCAGACGAAGCGCGGCGAGGCGGGAACGATCACCGTGAAGGTGTCGGCGCCCGGCCTGGAGCCGGCAACAGTTGCGATCACAGCGAAGGAAGCGCCGCTGCGGCCGATTGTTGCCTGATGTGTATGGGCGGATTGCGAACCTGCCGCGCATCGCTGCCGTATCGTTAATACGATGCCTATGCGGAGACTGCTTTGCCGTGCCGTTTGTATTCTGGCGCTGTGCGTGCTCGATGCGATGCCGGCGCGCGCCATCGAGGTGAAGATTTCCGCGCAGGCGCTGGAACGCACGCTGAAGGCGCAGCTCTTCAGCGGGGTGGACGGGCGGTATTACATCCGCGGCGATGCGAAGTCAGCCTGCTATGTCTACGCGGAGCAGCCGAAGGTCACGTTCAAGGATGATCGTGTTTGGGTGCATGTGCGCACGCACGCGAGGCTGGGGACGGGAGTCAAGAGCGCGTGCCTTGGGGTTTCGCTGACGACGGAGGCGGACGTCTCGATGGTGCCGGAGGCTGAGGGCTCTTCGGTGGGGTTTCGTGACGCGCGAATCGAGCGGGCGAGCGAGTCGAGGGAGTTGAATTTCCTGCTGGTGCCGTTCCTGAGTCACAAGCTGCCGACGCAGATGAAGATGGATGCCGCAGAGACGATGGGAAAACTGTTGAGCCAGTCGGTTGCTTCAACAGGATATGTATTGAGGCTCGATTCGCTGAAGCTGCATTCGATGACGGTGGACCATGGCGCTCTGATTGTGGATGTCGACGCGGGCTTGAGTGTGGATTAGGGCTGTCACGCGCCCGGGCCGTATGCGATTCCGAATGGGGCGAAGCGTCAGGTGCTTTTGAAGCGTTAGCGGCGCGGTTTCAATAGGGCATCTGAGGGCGAGTGGCTTTAGACGGGAAACCAACGGAGTGAGTCTCAGGACGCAGTTAGAAATCCGTTTCTGAAATCATTTCTGGATTGACAACGGCATTTTTCGCCAGCCATAATTTTCGCTGAATTAAGAACCCACTCAATCGGGTCACGAGAATCTTCCCCCAACTCTTTTTGGCGAGGCGGTAAATGACTTATACGAATTCTGCGACTGGCTCCAGGTATCTGGCGGCGATCGGCCGTGCGCTTTCACTGTTCGCTCTCATCGCGCTGATGGCAATCCCCGCGGTCCTGAAGGCCCAGACAGCCGGTGAAGGCAGCATCACCGGCACGGTAACGGACTCGACCGGCGCGGCGATCTCCAATGCGACGGTAACAGCGACGAACACTGCGACGAACGTGGCTACGACGCGCACGACGACCGGCGCGGGCACGTATCAGATCGCGCCGCTGCCGCCGGGCATATATACCGTTACGGTGGCGGCGAAGGGCTTTAAGACCCTGACGCAGCAGAATCTCGATGTGGTGGCGCTCGGCGTCCTGGGCTTCAACCCCGTGATGTCGCTGGGCGAGGCGAGCGAGACTGTCGTTGTCACAGCAGCGCCTCCGATGCTGGACACAGAGAACGCGACGGTGGGTATGGTCATGGAGAATTCGACCTATTCGAACCTGCCGCTGCAGATGACGACGCAGACGCAGCGCGACCCGACGGCTTTTGCCGCATTGGCTCCTGGCGCGCAAGCCGGCATCCGGCTGCCGATCATCGGCGGCGCCAACAATTACCTCGGCCAGCTTTACCTGGACGGCATGCCCGCCGAGACGATCAACCAGCAAGGCGACAACCGGCCCGTCTCGCTGGCGATGAGCGTGGACGCGGTGGACCAGTTCCAGGTCGTGACCAGCACGCCTCCGGCGGAGTATCAGGGCGCGGGCGCGGCGAACTTCACGATGAAGTCAGGCGGCAACAAATATCACGGGCAGGCGTCGGACTTTATCCGCAACACCGCCTTCGACTCATGGTCGTTTACCAACAAGTGGCTCAACAAACCAGGCATCAATCCGGCGACCGGTGTGGCGTATCCGGCCTGCAGCCCCGTGGCGCAAACCGCGACGGTGAATGGGCAGAGCGTCAACTACGCTCCTCGCGTGGGCTGCCTCAACAAGCCGGCCGAGCACACCAACGAGATGTCCGTCAGCGTTGGCGGGCGCGTGCCGCATACGGCCGGCAAGCTGTTTTTCTTCGTTGCGTATGACAAGTTCCATTCGCGGTACTCGGTCAACCCCGCTCAATACACCATCCCAACCACGCTCGAGCGGACAGGTGACTTTACGGAGTTGAATGGCGGCATTGGCACTGGCGGCCTTACCGGTACCTGCAGTCCCGGCACCACGACAACGAACCCGCCTTGCCAGGGCGGTGATCCATCAGCCGGCGGCTCGAATCCTCCACTGATCTTCGACCCGCTGTCGAACAGCTGCGTCGGCAGTGTCTGCTCGCGTACTCCGTTCCAGGGCCTGAAGAACGGCATTCCGACCTACAACGTGATTCCGGCGGGCGACATCTCGGCGATTTCACAGAAGATGCAGTCCTTCATGCCGGCGCCGAACAACCCAACGGTCCTCGTCAACAATTTCATCAATAGCCTGCCGAAAGGTTTTGACAATCACGCAACCGATTGGCGCCTGGATTACGACGTGAGCGCGCGGCAAAGAATCTCTACGATCGGCGCGATCGGGAAGCAGATTTATCTGCAGAATTACTCCACGAACATGCCGCTGCCGTATACGACAGGGACCACGGCGGTCATCTTCCCGAGAATTTTCGACGTGGAAGATGCCTATATCATCAATAGCCGGCTTACGAACCAGCTGAAGTACGGCTTCACCCGCTTCCCGCAACCGCAGATCAATGCGACCGACGGCGTGGCACAGTACAACCCTGCCGCGATGGGCATTACGAACGTTGTGCAGGGCGGCGCCAGCACGGAGTTTCCGTCGGCTTCCTTTGGATCCACGGGCAGCCCCGGTAAATCCGCGGGCGGCGTAGGCACCCCGATGAGCGCCTGGGGGAACTCAGGAGCGGCAAACTCAACTCAGACGGTCACGCCAAGCACGTACTCGGTGGTGGACAACGTTCTGTGGGTCAAGGGCAAGCATTCCTTCACTTTCGGATTCACTTATCTTTGGGAACAGGCCAACTCGTCCGCACCAGTCGGCTACTCGGGTGAGATCGGACTGCCCTACAACGCCGGCGCAACGGGAGACTTCTGCGATCGCACCAAGAATCCTCCGGTATGCGGCAACTCGATTGTGGCCAATACCGGGCTTTCCTACGCCAGCTTCCTGATCGGCGGTGTCAGCCAGACCTCCATCGGTCAACAGCCGGTGAGCGAACTCGGCGGTCGGTATCGTGAGGCTTCTCCTTATGCGGAGGACAGCTGGAAGATCAGGCCGAACCTGACTCTGGACCTAGGCATCCGCTGGGACTATTACTCGCCGTACCACGAAGTGAAGGACCGCTGGACATTCCTGAATCCGAACCTGACCAATCCCCTCACTGGCACACCTGGCCTCATGCAGTTTGCCGGCAACTGGGGCGGCCAGGGAGTGAGCTGCCAGTGCCGCACTCCGGTGCAAACCTACTGGAAGAACTTTGGACCCCGTCTGGGCCTGGCCTGGCAGGTGAATGACAAGACCGTCATTCGTGCCGGAATCGCAACGGTATTCTCGGCAGCGGGTGGCGTCGGCGGACGTGGCGGCAACTACAACGGCACTGGACAGCTCGGCTTCAACATCAATACGGCATCCAGCCCCGACCAAACCAGCGGAGTCACCGCCGGCCCATCGTACTACCTGAGCAACGCAAGCTCTTACCTGGGCAGCAGGGCCAATACAGCAATTAACAATGGCATTGCATATCTGCCGAATCCGACTCCGGGCCTGGCCGCGCAGGAACTGAGCACGGGCAATTACGTGACTTCCAGCAATACTCTGGCGACTGCCCAGGGTGTCTCGTTGGCGGACTTCTACATCTCCGGCCGCGCGCCCGAGTTCACCTTCTTCAACTTCGGCATGGAGCGCGTGGTCACCAAGGACATGACGATCGCCGTGAACTATGCCGGAGATGAGTCGCACTTCCTGAATACCGGCAGCAACGTACGCGGATATTGGGCCAACCAGCTCAATCCGGCTTACCTGGTCACACTAGGCGGATTGCTGGACAGCACTGGAAAGAACGCGCTGCTTACTTCTCCGGCGAGCCCGGCGAACGTGGCGATCGCGAAGGGCGCGATTCCGAGCCTGAATATTCCCGCCTTTTACACGGCGGCGGGAACGGCATTCCCAACGAGTTCCGCGTTGACCATCGCACAGGGCTTGGTGGCCTTCCCGCAATACAGCGGCGTCAGCGACCTGTGGGGCGCCAACGTGGGTAACTTCTCCTATAACTCGCTGCAGATCACACTGCAGCAACGCACCGCGCACGGTTTCACCTTCAACGTCAACTACACATATTCCAAGAACATCGGCGATGACGGTAACTTCCGCAGCGGGTTCGCAATTCCCGCCGGCGCCCTTTCCAATGGCGCGGGTGGCGCAAGCACACAGAGCTGGAAGCAGGACCGTATCGAGCGTTCATGGACAGCCGCCTCCGCACCGAGCGTGCTGCACGCCTTCGGCGTGTGGCAGCTTCCGTTCGGCAAAGGCCATATGGGAGGCGACAACTTCCTGGTGCGCGGACTTGCCGGAGGATGGCAGCTTTCGAGTATCTACACGTACTCGGCGGGATCCCCAATGGCGGTCACTTCCAGCCACTGCTCGGGATCGACGAACTTCCCGTTGCAAGGCACCTGCATGCCGGACGTAATCCCGACTGCGACCAATGCCCGCATCAATGGCAGCTTTGGAACGGGACCAAACGGAACGACGGCCTGTAACCTCGGCATCGGCCCGGGCTGCAAGGCGATCCAGTACGTCGACCCATCCAAGTTCCAGCTGCCGACCACTAACGGCAAGGTTTACCTGATCGGCGATGCGCCGCGCACGGCGCCGTATGGCCTCCGCAATCCCGGGACGCAGAACCTGGATGCATCGCTGCGTAGGACCTTCCCGATTCACGAAAGCCTCGCATTGGTCTTTGAGGCCGACTGCCTGAACGTGTGGAATAAGGTAACCATGAGCGGTCCCAATACAAGTTGGAACAATACTGGCGGCGCCAACCCGTACCCAGCAGCGTTTGGAACGATCGGCGGCATCTCCAACAGCCCGCGCGATTGGCAGTTTGCGGGTCACATCAACTTCTAACCTTCAATCAAACCAACGAACCGCCGCATTCCGATATGGAGTGCGGCGGTTTTCTTTTTGCAGTGAAGTTGAATTTGAGGGAGCTGAGGTATTCGTCAGCACCCGGCTTGGCCTACCGATAGGCCCACTGGCGGACGGGGCCGACGTCCACGTGGACAAACTGCGAGACGGGATAGTAGCCCACACCGCCGGCGTGGAGCGAGAGCGCGGCATTGCGCAGCGCCAGTGTGTTGACGCCGGGCACGCGGATATCGATGGCCTTGGCCAGCATGTGCTGGCTGTGCTCGGCGACGCCGGTGTTGGCGCTGCGCGTGCGCAGGAAGTTGTTGCTCCAGGGAGTGCGGTAGCCGCAGACGATGTCAATGACATCGCCGGCGCGGCCTAGCTTCGCCATCAACTCATGCAGGGTGTCGAACTCGCGCGGGTCATAGCTGCTGACGTCGTTGGTGCGGTGGTCGCGGAGGAAGTAGTTCAGCTTCGCGAGCGCGGAGGGGATGTACTCATCGCCGACGCGGTAGACGACGTCGATGTCCTCGCCGGTGTGCAGGTGGTGCATGTGCAGACGATATTCTTCGGGCGCGGCCGGCGCGGCTTCGGACGGCGCCTGCAAGTGGCGGACGCGAGACCGGTGAACGTCAGAGGCTTTGGTGGCTGAGTTGGCGAGGAAGAAGAGGCCGAGCAGAGCGGTGGCCGCCGCGGTGCGTTGGAGATGCATTCGGATGTTGCTCCCAGAAGAAAATTCGCGTCCCTTGAAGCCCTGACAAGTGTAAGCGATGCAACGCTCAATTGACAGCCGCCACACGGTTTGAAAGACTGAAAAGGTCATATGCAGCGCGCGGTTTTCCGCTGCGCAGCGCCGAAGTGGCGGAATTGGCAGACGCGCATGGTTCAGGTCCATGTACTCGCAAGGGTGTGGGGGTTCGAGTCCCTTCTTCGGCACCAAATCAAGCAAAAAGTGGGCTGAAGCACAAGAACAACGGTTCATGCGGGCTTGCTGTAATACGGCAAGCCTTTTCTGCGCGAGATCGAGCATGCCGCGCCGAAGTTGACGAGGTTCAGTCGAGGTTCAGTTCTCCGTCGGGCGCTCCATCGAATCGACAACGATGATCTCTACCGGCCCCTTGGTGTTCACCAGTCTCAGCCCCAATTGCTCCTGCAACGCAGTGAAGAGCGCTGGACCCCGGCTCGCCGATGTTTCCGCCTCTCCATTTTGTTCTCCGCCGGTCAACGCGCGTTCCCGTGTCCAATTCAGCGCAAAATCGTATCGCTGTGTAAGCCCGATCTGGTCCACAACAGTTTGGCCGCCCATCTCCGAGTAGCCAGTCAACCAATATGCCAGTTCCGCGAGGGTGACACCCTTCGCCGTCATCTGCGCCGCCTGGCCGCTGTACCTCACCGAGATGCCCTGGCCTTGCTGACCCGCCGCGGCGGAGGCAGGTGTAAGCTTCGGGCCATTTTTTGCCGTCATGATGGCGAACACCGGCTCCTCGCGCGTTTCAAAATGCACCTTCAGCTTGAGGCGGTCTGCCAGCAGTGTCTGCAACCTCAGGCTCATCTGCCTGCGACGCTGCGCTTCCGGCATCTGCTCGAGAGTCGCGGCCGCTTCAGGCGCAATCTTCGCGTCAACGTCATAGTGGTCGCTGTCCATCCAGCCCGGTCCGCCACGAATGCGGTCTTTCGAGCCGTTGGTCCATGGAATGTTGTACGCCTGCTCCATCAGGTAACGAACAGTGACATCGAACATCTGGAGTCCGCTTGCCGATCTCACGGTACGCAGCGAGTCGGCCTTCGACGGACGAATCGTGGCCACGTCGAACGAGGGTCGCGGAGAGTCTGCATGAAGGACTTGTGCCCTGAGTCCGAGATCGATTCGGCCTATTGCCAGCAGCCCCGGCAGAAGCAGACACCCCGCACCGAAGGAAAGGAGTTTCTTCATCGAAAAGCCTCTTTGCGCTTAAACGCAAAGCCGGCCGCGAAAGGACGCAGATTGTGTGGATCGATGGCGGCCACGCACTGGATAGGGAGGCTTTTCGGTACTGGTCAGGTTTACTGCCCTGCTAAGATCAATCGACCGCGCGGAGTTTTGTTGATGGCTGGGTATGAGCAGAAGTGGAGCGAATATAGGCGTCTGAGGAATACGTTCTTTCTCGTGTTTCTGGGCGCAGTCCCGGTATTCCTCGTCGTTTCCTTCGTGTCTGAGAAGCTGATCCACACTACTTTTCCCGCATCGCTAGTTGCCGTCTTATGGTTGGCGCTTTTTGCCTTTTATGGCATTCGGTTACAACTCTGGCGGTGTCCCCGCTGTGGCAAATGGTTCGCGGCGACCTGGTGGTACAACAAAAGTTTTTTCGCCCGCCGTTGCGTTCACTGTGGGCTGCCTAAATTTCAAACTTGACCAGTACCGGCTTTTCGCAGTAACAACGCTCCTTAGAGCAGGCCGGGATAAACTCAAAGAGTATGCCTACGCAGCTTGAAATCATCCTCGCGCATACGCGGCGGGAAGTAGCCGCACGCCGCCCTGCGGTAGACCTCGCCGCGTTGGAGATGCAGGCTGCGGCCCACATACCTCGCGGATTCGAGGCTGCGCTGCGCACAGCCGCAAAACACGGCCCGGCCATCATCGCCGAGCTGAAGAAGGCCTCGCCCTCGCGCGGCCTCATCCGCGCGGATTTGGAACCGGTCGCCCTCGCCACCTCGCTCGCAGCTGCGGGCGCAACCGCGCTCTCCGTGCTGACCGACCGCGAGTTCTTCCGGGGATCGCTGGAGAACCTCACCCGCGCGTCTGCCGCGGTAAAGATTCCCTGCCTGCGCAAGGACTTCATCATCGACACCTTCCAGATCGTCGAAGCCCGCGCCGCCGGCGCCGACGCCATCCTGCTCATCGTGGCCGCGCTGTCTGACTCTGAACTGCGGAGCCTCTCCGCCGAAGCAAAGCGCATGGAACTCGATGCCCTCTGCGAGGTGCACGACGCGCAGGAACTCGAACGCGCTGTCGCGCTGGGCTTCACCATCCTCGGCGTGAACAGCCGCAACCTGCACACCATGCAGGTAGACCCCGAAGGCCAGATCGAACTCGCCCGCAAGCTGCCGAAGAACGTACTCCGCGTCGCCGAGAGCGGCATCCGCACCCAGGCCGACATGGCGCGCATGGCCGCCGCCGGCTACGACGCTTTCCTGATTGGTGAGTCGTTGATGCGCGAGGCCGATCCGGGCGCGGCGCTGGCAAACCTGCTGGTGCGCGAGAATGCGGTCAAGGTTTGACCCCTGCCGGGGGCAAAAATTATCAAGAATTTAGCGGCAAATTCCTGTTGTCGGCGGGTTTAGCGGAGAGCCCAAAGGCCAAAATCGTCTGGGAGTGGAGGTTACAGGCAAAATCGTCCTGGAGAAGCACTTATGCGAAGACGCGAACGGCAGATTGCTTACTGCGGATTGCTGACGGCGGATTGCAGGATGCGGAGGACGATTTTGCCAGATATCTCTTCAGCGTTTTGTCTACTGTTTCTATTGTAGCGAGTACAGCAAAACTAAAATGCCACTTTGCGACAAAAAATAATCGCAAGCGAATGAGAGAGATGCGGCTAAATCAGTGTTTCCGAGGGCTTGACAGAATTTAAGGGCCCGCATCGTTTGCGGCAATCCAGAATCGTATTCGTCCAGTGAGCTATTGGTATGTGGATCAAAATCTGCGGCAACACGAATCTCGAAGATGCGAAGCTCGCCGCAGAACTCGGTGCGGATGCGGTCGGCTTTATCTTTGCCGCCAGCAAGCGCAGGATGACCGCCGCACAGGTGGCCGCCATCGCGGGCGAACTCCCTCAGAATGTGGAGCGCGTCGGTGTCTTCGGCTCCCATGATGCCGAAGACACCGCCTTCCTCGCGAAAGACGCCCAGCTCAACGCAGTGCAACTCCACGGGGGCTTCGATGAAGCGCTGCTGACTGCGCTCGCGCCGATGCTCTCAGCCTCGGGAATTCGCATCATCCAGACACTGCACTGGACGGCTGGCGGCTCGGAAGATCCTATAGCGATGGTTTCGGAGCTCGAGGAGCAAATGGAGCGGGTCGCAGCCCGTGGCATCGACCGCGTCCTCATCGACTCAAAGGTCGGCGCCTCGCCGTCAGGCGGTACCGGCGTCGCCTTCGACTGGAGCGCAGCACGCAGCCTCTTCAGCTCAACACCCGCAGGTCTGCGGGTCATCGTCGCCGGCGGCCTCACGCCGGACAACGTCGCACAGGCCATCGCGGAACTCGACCCCTTCGGCGTCGACGTCTCCAGCGGCGTCGAAGCCTCCGTAGGCCGCAAAGATCCCGCACGCGTGGCTCAGTTCATCAAAAACGCGCGCGCTGCCGCCTCACCCAATGCCGGAGTCCGATAAACCTGAGTTGTTTCCAGAAGGTCTCAACAGCGAGGCGCTGCGCGCACAGCCTTACCCGTGATGATGGCCGCTATGCGAGCCACGCGTATGCGCCACCGGTGTGCGATCGTGATAGCTCGCGGTG
Source organism: Acidobacteriaceae bacterium (assembly GCA_035552995.1). Classification (GTDB taxonomy): domain Bacteria; phylum Acidobacteriota; class Terriglobia; order Terriglobales; family Acidobacteriaceae; genus Edaphobacter. The sequence goes on from DATNEM010000235.1 coordinate 10,847, forward strand.
TGCGAGTGTGTTTCGCCGCTATGCTCCGCAACAGCAGACACCGGCGCCAGCATTGCCGCAAGCAGCGCAAATACAGCAAAGACGGCCTGAAAATGCTTCTTCATGGCGATTCGACCTTTCTGCGATACAGCCATAGGACGCGCGAGGGTCGAGGTCGGATTCGTAATTCTTTGTACTCTAACTGCGCGCCGTCACAGTCGGGCCGGAACTAAATAAATCCCCTAGCGCAGGCCACTAATTCCGCCCGCACTCTGATCCTCAACTGAGAACTGACAACTTAGAATGCTTTTTCTTAGTTTTCCGCTGGGGTCTTCTCCGCATGATCAATAATCAACTGCTGCACCGGCGCCTTTGCGGACTCCAGCTTCAGTCCCAGCGCCTCCAGCGAATGCGTCACCGTTGATCCGCCTCCGCCGCCGGGATCGGACGCCTCAGCCGCGTCGCCGCCAGCCCCGCCCGGAGCGCCCGCACCGCCAGGCCCCGCCGGTATATCCATTCCGCCTCGGCGCGCTGCCGCGACCAGGTCCGCAAGCGAGAGCTGCAGCGCAACCTCGTAGTGCCCCTTCAATCCCGTGCGATCCACCACCAGCTTTGAGCCTGGCCCGCCGATCTGCATGATCTGGTTCACCATGTCGACAAACCCCGGCATTGCCACGCCTTTGCCGTCGATCGCCAGCGCCTGCGTCTGCGTATTGATCTTCTCCGTAAACACGCCGCGCGTGCCCATGTTTACGTTCGCCTGGCCGGCCTGGGGCGTGCCGGTGATGATCGCCGGTCCGTCGGGCAGGTCCATCTTCGTCTCGCCGGGCTTCAGCGGCGCGCTCTCATCGATCGGCGGCGGTTCCGGCGAATCCTTCAGCTTCGGCCCGTCCTTGCCGACCACCAGCGCAAACACCGCCAGGTCGCGGTCTTCCAGGTGCGCGGCCAGCTTGAAACGGTCAGCCAGCAGCGCCTTCAGCATCGCCGGCGCGTCGTTCTTGGTCGAGCCTTCGGGCAGCCGCGCCACGATGTCATAGTGCTCCGTCTGCAGCCAGTCCGGCCCTACGATCTGATACGGCTTCACGTCGTACGCGTAAACCAGCAGTTGCTGCATGGTCATGTAGGTGTACTCGGCGCGCAGGCCGTCCAGATGCGCGCCGAAGTTCGGCATCTGCCCCGCACGCATCTGCGCCTGCAGCTTTGCCATGTCCAGCGGCGGCGACAGCTTTACCGTCGCCACATCGAACGTCTTCGCTGCCTGCCCTAACGCGCCGACCGCCGTCAGCATTAAGCCCGCAGTTACCGCGCCCACCCGCTTCCACATTGCCATGATTCAGAACCTCTCATCCTGCAAAATCGCAGCGCCCCAAGTCTACGCGTCGGCACCGCCCGGCTATCGCACTACAGCCGCATGGATCTGTGGAGAATGTTACGTCGCCGCGCGCCGGATAGTTCAGTGACCTTGCTTTGCTTTGTGACAACCCTCACGCTGTCTTTTCCAGCCGATCGAGCTCATCGATGCGCCGCTGATACCGTTGCGCCACCTTCTGATTGCCCGTCGCTCCGAGGAAACTAAGCACCAGGAACACCGCAAGGATGCTGACCGCAATAAATCGAGCGGCAAAGGCGCCGACCATCGCTGCTCCAAAGCAGAACATCACGTAGCCCGGCAGCAGCGCGACCATTCGCGACCAGAGCCAGAAGCCGCGGTGGAAATCGCGCTGCCGCTGGAGCTCCGCGCGGAACTCGTGAACCGTAGGCGCGTGGCCGCAACGCGTCGACAGCCTTCCCCGCCTTGCCAGCAACTGACCGAGCATATAAAGCGCTGCCATGGCAGTAAGGTATGCTCCGGCCCGTTCCATCGAATGATGCGCATGCCGACCAGACCGCCAGAAAGCAAATGTGACGAAGGCGCAGGCCGCAAGCCCCAGCACCGTCCGCTTCCGCACCTCGCGGGCAAACTCGACCGCTGCCGCAGGTACGCTGGCCGATGATGTCAGCGGCGTTGCGGTCCAGCGCCAGAGTATCCGCCAGCTGCCCAGCGCCCACCGCAATGCGCTCCAGTCGCTCTCGATGAATTCCATCTCGCGCGCCGTCGCCTTCGCCCAGTCCTTGTCGCCCGGCCCCGCCCCACGGACCACGCCACACGCAATTCGGTTTGCCAATGCGCGCAAAAGAGTCATCAGCCGTTTACCCCGCTCAGTGCAGGTTCCGCCGCGGTCCGTATGGAACGCTCAACCGCGTTCTGCCGCGCATATCGCAGCCCGTCCGCCGTCAGCTTGTACAGGTGCCGCGGAGGCCGGCCAGCCTCCACCGTCTCCCAACTCGTCTCCAGCAGGCCGCGCTCCGCCATCCGCATCAGGATCGGGTACAGCGTCCCCGACTTCAGCCCCGTGTTTCGGCTCAGGTCGTAGCCATACCTCCACTCCTGCGGCCGCTGAAGAAACTCGGACAGCAGCTGCGTCGTCTGCGGCGATCTGCGCAATGCCATGGCGTAAAATCTACATATGTAGAGTTGCCGCGTCAAGGGAATTTCTTGTCAAGCCCCTCCGCCGCCCATTTTTCCTATATGCCATTGATTCGCGGCGATTTGTTTTTTTCAAAAAAGTGGCACTTTAGTTTTACTCCGCTGGCTACAATAGAAGTAGAGATCGAAAACAAAAGAAGGCTGCGGGCATGTCGCTCGCAGCCTTCGCGTTTTGGGGGAGTGGATACCCGCCGACATCTGTGGGGATACTTGATCCCGCTAACCCTTTTAGAAGGGATACTTTGATACCCAGGTATCCGGGGGATACCCACGCTATTGGGCCGTAATCAGCCCGCAGGCGATACGGTTGCCGGCATTGCCCGTGGGATCGGTCTTCATGTCGTCGGCCTTCTCGTGCACCACGATGGCATGACCCAGCACCGAGTTCGGCGCGCCAGGTGCGAGCGTCAGATAGTCCACCTTGTACGTAATTTCGCCCATGTGGTTCTCGCCGATGGAGATGTTCTTCGGCATATCGCCCGCGTGGTGGCCCATGGAATTCTCCATGCCGTGCTGCTTGCCGTCCGGATTGAAGTGGCCGCCCGCGCCCTTGAAGTCCGGCGCATCGCACGTCGCATTCTGATGGACATGCACGGCATGCTCCCCGAAAGGAATGTCATGCAGCTTCACGGTGATCGAAAGCCCTTTGCCCTCCTTCGCCTCCTTGAAGGTCGCAGTGCCCGCCGGCGAGCCGTCGGACTTCTTGATCGGCACCGTCAGCACGCCCTTCTTCATGGTGCCCTGCGCGTGCGCGACTGGCAGGTGGGGCGCAACAAGGATTGCGGTAAAGACGGCAAGCGAAGCGGCGAGAACGGAGGCAACAAAGCGCATGGCGATTCTCCTTCAAACAGCGTGCCACCAGCATAGCGCAGGATGACGCCGCAGGTGGCCCGCTCACGGAGCGAAGCGACATAAACGGGTTGAAACCGCTTCAGACTTCCCCGTGATGCCGGGCGAAGACGCGCTCCCGTTCGTGCTCTCGATGAATGGCGCGGCGCCGGCCCAGCAGCAGGTCCTGCAAGCTGACCGTGCCGCAGACCTTGCCGCTCGCGCGATCGACGACCGCCAGTTCGTTGAGCGTGAGCGTGGCCATCTTCTCCACCGCCGAGCGCGACGTCTCATCGGCGTAGGCGAAGATATCCGGTACGTCTGTTTCTGAGGTTGCGGTTACGCCGTCCTCTTCGCAGACGCACTCGTCGCCCACCTCCAGCATCACCTCGCGCAGGCTGACGGTTTCAAGCGGATCAGTCCCATACTCGCGCGTGAGATGCGTGCCGCGGCGGCCGATCTTTTCCGTCAGGATGGACCGCGGCATGATGAGCGATGTAATGGTGTACGCAGCGATGCATCCCAGCAGCACCGGAAGCGCGGCAGGCAGCGAGCGTGTGATCTCCAGGCAGAAGACCGCCGCAGTAAGCGGCACGCCCAGCGAGCCGGAGAGCATTGCGCCCATGCCGACCGCAGCCCACAGCGCCTGCTGTTCAGCCGTTGCGTGCGCGTAGTGCGCGGCAATCTCGCCCAGGGCGCCACCGATCATCAACAGCGGAGCCAGCACGCCGCCCGATGTTCCGGAACCGAGCGAGAACGCCCACATCAGCGACTTGGCGAAGATGAGGCCCAGCAGCAGGCTGAGCGTGGCCTTGCCGCTCAGCAGCACCGCGATATTGTCATACCCGACGCCGAGTCCGTGCGGGAAAAAGATGCCGCCGAGACCAATGCCCACGCCGCCGATCGCCGGCCACCACATCCAGTGGACCCGCAGGTGCTCGAACATATCTTCGAAGCCGTACATCAGCCGGCTGAGGCCTGCAGCGACGAAGCCGATCACGAGTCCCAGCAGCAGCGCAAGGACTGCGACATGCGCACTGAGTTGCATGGCCATCTCCGGCATGGGAAAGAGCGGCTGCGCGCCAAGCCAGAAGATGCGCACAATCTCCGCCGTAATGCTGGCGAAGGCGACGGGGACAAGGCTGCGCGGGCGCCACTCGAAGAGCAAAAGCTCAACGGCGAGCAGAATGGCAGAGAGCGGAGCGGAGAAGGTTGCGGACATGCCGGCCGATGCGCCCGCCACCAGCAGCGTGGTGCGCTCGGCATCGCTCAGGTGCATCCACTGCGCAACCAGCGACCCAAAGGCGCCGCCGGTCATAATGATCGGACCTTCCGCGCCGAACGGGCCGCCGGAGCCGATGGAGATGGCGGCAGAGATGGGCTTCAGCAGGGCGACCTTCGGCTCCACGCGCGCACCGTTCAGCAGGATCGCCTCGATCGCCTCGGGAATGCCGTGGCCGCGGATCTTGTCCGAGCCGTAACGCGCCATCACGCCGACGATGAGGCCGCCCACGACAGGAACAAGCGCCATCAGCCAGATCGGCAGCGTGCTGGCCGCGGGATCGATGGTGAAAGCGCTGAACCGATGGAAGTAAAAGAGGTTGGTGCAGAAAGCAATCGCCTTCAACAGCACGACTGCCATGAGCGCACCGCAGGCGCCGATG
>DATNEM010000236.1:0-9433 GCA_035552995.1 Acidobacteriaceae bacterium
AGATCGTCCTCAATCAACTCCACAAGCACACCCAGATGCAGGACTCCTTCTCCATGATCTTCCTGGCTGTCCACAACGGACAGCCCAAGGAACTCCCGCTCGACGCAGCCATCCGCGCCTTCCTCGACCATCGCATCGAAGTCGTCCGCCGCCGCACGGCCTTCCTGCTAGGCAAGGCACGCGACCGCGAGCACATCCTGCTCGGCTACCAGATCGCGCTCGACCACCTCGACAACGTCATCAAGACCATCCGCCAGTCCGGCAGCCGCGTCGAAGCCCGCGAAAATCTCTTCCAATACTTCTCCGGCAAGAAGATCGCCCTCCGCGGCACCGAACTCGCCGGCGTCAAGCTCGACCCCAGGAAATACTCCATCGACACCGCGCTGCTGCCGCTCAACGCCGCCGGCAACGCCACGCTCATCCTCAGCTACCGCCAGATCGACGCCATCCTCGAGCTGCAACTCTACCGCCTCACCCAGCTCTCCATCGACGAGCTCCTCAACGAACTCCGCCAGGTCCGCGACAACATCGCCGAGTACGAGTCCATCCTCGCCTCCCAGGCCAAGCTCCGCAAAGTCATCGTCAAGGAGCTCACCGAGATCCGCGACAAGTACGGCGACGCCCGCCGCACGCAAATCCTCGACGAGACCGCCGAGCTCGGCCTCGAAGACCTCATCGCCGACGAGCAGGTCGCCGTCACCGTCTCCAACACCGGCTACCTCAAGCGCACGCCCATCTCCACCTACCGCCAGCAGCGCCGCGGCGGCACCGGGCGCCTCGGCATGAAGACTCGCGAGGAAGACTTCGTCGCGCAGCTCATCATCGACTCCACACACGCCTACCTGCTCTGCTTCACCAACACCGGCCGCGTCTACTGGATCAAGGTCTACGAAATCCCCGACGTCGGCGCCGCCGGCAAGGGCAAGGCCATGGCCTCGCTCATCGACCTCCAGCCCGGCGAAAAGGTCGTCACCATCCTCGCCGTCCGCGACCTCAACGAGGAATCCAAGTACGTCCTCTTCGCCACGCGCAACGGCACCGTCAAAAAGACCGCGCTCAAGGACTTCTCCAACGTCATGGCCCGCGGCATCATCGCCATCAATATTGAAAAGGACGACGAGCTCGTCATCGCCCGCATCACCGACGGCCACCAGGTCATCTTCCTCGCCACGCACGACGGCCTCGCCATCCGCTTCTCCGAGGACGACCTCCGCCCAATGGGCCGCCCCGCCACCGGCAACCGCGGCATCAACCTCCGCAAGGACGACTACGTCATCGGCGCTGCCCTCACGCCCTCCAGCGAAGCCCGCAACCGCGCCCGCCTCGAACGCGCCAAGGCCGCCGGCCTCACCAGCCAGGTCAAGTCCGCCATCGAAGAGGCCGCAGACTCCGCCGCCGCCCAGCCGCTCGCCCTCGCCGAATCCGACGACACCGCCGCCGCTCCCGAGGTCTCCGCCGAGTCCGCCTCCAAACTCGCCGCGCTCGACGAGAAGCTCGGCCTCACCCCATGCCTCATCCTCGCCGTCTCCGAAAACGGCTTCGGCAAGCGCACCGACGTCGACGCCTACCGCCTCCAGGCCCGCGGCGGCAAAGGCGTCATCTCCATGAAGACCACGCCCAAAATCGGCAAGGTCGCCGCCATCAACCTCGTCGACGACACCACCGAGATGATGCTCATCAGCCAGTTCGGCAAAATCATCCGCATCGACACCAAAACCATCCGCTCCGCCGGCCGCTCCACCTCCGGCGTCAAGCTCCTCAACCTCGACGCCGACGACAAGGTCGCCGCCGCCGTCGTCATCCCCCCCGAAGACCCCAAAACGCCGTCTTCGGACCCCGGCACTACCGTGCAGTAATCCATTGTCGTTCCGAGCGGCGCAGCCGCGTAGGAATCTGCTTCACCCAACGGAGCCCGTCAGGGCTCCGTTTCCTTTGTCATCCCCGGAGGGGATCTGCGTCTGCGTTTAAGGCGGGTGGCCCATCCTTCGCATCGCGAAGGGTGGTTTGCCTTTTTTGTTTGTCATTCCCGAAGGGAATCCGCGTTTGCTTTTCGCCGTCATCCTGACCCTGAGCGAGCGCAGCGAGTCGAACGGGGAAGGACCCCTGTATTTGCCTTTGCCTCTGAGATAGGTCCGGGCTTTAGCCCGGACACTCACACCGCCCTCAAACGGAGGAGCAGCGGGCTTCAGCCCGCGGAAAAGCCCCCCAACTCTGTCATCCCGAGCGAGCGGAGTGCGTCAGCACTCCGCGAGCCGAGGGACCTGCTTTGTCTTTATGTCCGCCGTCATCCTGAGCGGAGCCGCGAAGCGGCGCAGTCGAAGGACCCCGATACTGCGCGAACCCGCGACAGCCGTTGGCACCCTTCTCACCCTTCTGCCTGTCATTCTGAGCCGCAGGCTCAGAAATCCCCATATCGCCTTCGCCCCCAAAGCCAGGTCCGGGCTTCAGCCCGGACAATCACGACACCCCCCAGTCGGTCATTGCGATTCCGTTCCGATGCGCCCAAATTCGTCGATGCAAGGATGTAGAATTAGAATCCTCCCCCCCCGCATTTCAGTGCGAATTGCCAGCCAGAGGAGCAGTTAAATGGCACGTAAGGTTTTCTATAGCTTTCACTTCGATGGTGACTGCCAACGAGCAGCACAGGTAAGGAACATAGGAACAGTCGAAGGCAAACCTAGCCCAAACACGTCGCGACCGCGACGTAATCATCTACAAGATGCATGGTGACCGTAGTCAGCCTCAAGATGCCGTACTTATCCGCGAGGACTATGAGAATTATTCGGAAAAGCGCGGAGCCTTCTCGATTGCGCTTCAGGGCGATCTCGTAGAGCGCACATTCCTCTTTTTAGGATTCAGCTTCACTGACCCAAATATTGATTACATACTGTCGAGAGTCGGAATTCTTCTAGGCCAGTCGCAGCGCGATCACTTCTGCCTAATGAGGAGGCCGACGCTCAAGGCAAACGCGACGGCGACTGAGAAAGCAGACTTCGACTACGAGTTAAGGAAACTACAATTCCGGATAGCCGACCTTGCAAGATATCGAATCAGCACGGTCATAATCGACTCGTACGCGGACACCACAGAGATACTGCAAACACTGAACAAACGCGTCCACATGAAGGATTTGCTTGTGTGCGGCAGCGCGGCAGACTACGGACCGATAGGACGGGACCGAATCGAAAGCCTGCTACGCAAGCTAGGCGCAGAGATCATCAAGAGAAAGTACAGGCTCATTACCGGCTTCGGCCGTGGAATCGGCGGAGCGGTTGCCTACGGCGCGCTGCACGAAGTCTACTCGGGGTAGGATCAAAGGATTCCGTTCAACTCTTGCCTTTCCCACAGCAAATTCCGCCTGAAGTGAATAAGCAGGAATTCTTCCAAGCACATCGCGAGATGATGATATCGCGATGCGGATTTGCCATCTTCGTTTGTGGTAACAGGGAAATCGCTGGAAAGATAGAGATCGGCGCGGGCGTCATCTCAGAATTCGCAATTGCAGCGAAGATGTCGAAGATTCCGATCCCCTTGGCAGCAACGGGTTGGGCAGCAGAACAGATCTTAGCTGAAGTTATGTCCAACCCGGCCAGATACTACGGAACGGCGGATGTCGCCGAACAGCTCAAAATCCTCGCCGATCAAACGAAAACTGACGAGGAGTACATCGAAGCGATTTTTGAAATTGTCCGGCGCTGCACCGGCTGACCAGTACGGGCCGTTCGCCGGGTGTCCCATCCGTACGCGCTCGGAGCCTGTCCTCGCGCAGCCGAGGATGCCACGCGGTTGTTTCTAAATCCAGCCCAGCCGCGCGCCAGCGCGATTCCTTTCTGCACTAAGCGCAGCCCGCGCGCTGCATGCGCGCTCTATACCAGCCTGGGGCGTAGCCCTAGGAAAGATTCGCCGTGCGCGAGCGCTACCGCTCTGCCGAAGGCTTGGTTTTGGGACGAGCTTTCACTCGCCTTAGGCACCGCGCTTTCCGCGCCACAGCCCGCGCTATACTTACCCGTTCCTCGCTACGCGAAAGGCAACCATGTCCATTCAGGAAATCCCGCTCGGCCCCATCCACATCCGCTTCCTCGTCGACGGCACCGCCGACCCCGCCGCCGCGGGCACCATCTCCATGTTTGAGTCCACGGTGGCCCCGGGTGCGCGTGTCCCCATCTCCCACAGCCATGACGCATACGAGGAGACCCTATACGCCCTCGAAGGCAACCTCACCCTCACCCTCTGGGATGCGGCCGGCAATCCGCAGCGTATGGAGACCAGGCCCGGCGACCACGTCCTCATCCCGCGCGGCGTCGTCCACCGCTTCGACAATTTCTCCTCCGCGCCCACCCGCACCCTCGCCGTCATCACCCCCGGCGTCCTTGGCGCAGCCTTCTTCCGCGAGGTAGGCGAGCTCGTCGCCGCAGCCATGGCCACCGCCGCCACAGCCCCCGGTGGCAAGCCATCCCCGCCCGACCCCGCCGCCATCGGCAAAATCATGCTCCGCCATGGCCTCACCCCCCGCCCCGAATTCCAGGCTCCCACGCAGTAACTTCTCATCGCGCACACCAGTCCCGCCTCGCCACGAACCGGAAGGGCACGCGTTTACGCGTGCCAGCTCAGCCGGGCCGAAGGCCCATTCCGCTCTGCCGAAGGCGAGATTCTGGAACGCGCTGCTTTTCGATGACTCTCCGGGCCGCCTGCCTCGCCTGCTACAATTCCCCCACCTTTAATTCCATTTCCGCTGAGCAGGTTCCAGGTGGTACGTATCTCCCAGCAATTCAAGGACTTCATTAATCTCCTCGCCGCCGTGGCCATCGGCGTGGCCTCCGGCTTCTGGGTGGACGCCGCCGGAAAACACGAACCCTGGACGCGCTGGGTCGTCCTGATCGGCATCTGCCTTGCCATCCAGATCGCCCTGCTCTTCTTTAAATCGCAGGAGATGATCGATCTGGAAAAGTACCGGAGCGATCTTGAGGAGTATCGTGATAAAGAGAGGTACCAGTTGAGGATCGAGAACGCCAAGTCCGAGCAGGAACTGAAGGCCATCAAAGAAGGCAGACTGGAAGACGCCCGGACCTGGCGAAAGGAACTGGAAGACAGCCGGAAGGAGAGGAAGTAATGACGACGACCGCCAACAGAATCTACGTCACGCCTGACATCGGCGCAACCCTCAAGAGCCTTGACCTCTCCGACGATCGGATGCAGGAGCTGGACGCCGCTGTGGAGAGCCTCGCTCAGCCGGCCACCATTCCCGAAAGCCGCATCGTCTTCGCCGACAACACTGAGAGCGGCGGCTTGCGCGAACTGGATCGCAACGGCTTCCGCATCCTCTTCCGCATCGACCCCGAAACCGGCAACGTCGTCGTCGCCGGCATCCGCCCCGCTGCACACACCGTATCAACGGCATCGGCCCAGGACGCCGCCGCCGTTTAGGCATCCCACTCGAGCCGAAACTACGTGCTGGCTGCCAGACCGGAAGGGCACGCGTTCACGCGTGCCAATCCAGCCCCGCTCAAGCGCGTATCCGCTCTGCCCTGAGCGAAATCGAACGGGCAGGATTTTCGACCGTCTTTGCCTTTGCCTCTGAGATAGGCCGGGACTTCAGTCCCGGCAATAAAACCGCCGCGCGCAAGCGCTTCCGCTCTGCCCTGAGCGCAGTCGAACGGATGATAAAAGGGTTATCGAAAACTCTTTTTAAATGTGCGAGATGCGGTTGCCACTCCTTTGGCCGAGAGTGGGGCCTATTTTCTATTTTAGTGAGCGAAGCATAACTAAAATGCCACTTCGCGGAGATTTATATTCCGGGTGGAATGAGTGAGTTGGAGGGAATTTGCGCGCAGCGGGGGCTTGACAGGTTTTCGAGCGAGCCAGCGGGTCAGCTAGTCAGCAAGCCAGCGGGTTAGCATGTTGGTCTGTCGGCGGGTCGGCAGAAACAGTGCGGCCTAAGGGCGGACCAACGAGACCTTCAACAAATTCGACGCCAGCACCTGGCCCGCCACCGCCCAGAAACTCGACCAGGTGCTCACCCAGCTCGAAGAGCTCGTCGCCCACGCCGACGATGCGCAACTCGCGCAGATGGCCGACGGCATCGCGCACATCTCCGCGCACAACGCCTACCACGTCGGCCAGATCATCGAGGTCCGCAAGCTGCAGGGCACATGGGACCCCGCCAAAGGCGTGAAGTAGTTAGCCCTCAGTTCGGTCAGCTGGCACACCATGACTGCCCTTCCGCGCATCCAACTGCGTGCGTCCTTCGGAAGGAGCAGTCATGGCCTCGCCTCATGGAAAATCGCGCCGCATAGCATCCGCTGCAGCGCTAGTGTTGGTCCCCCTTATGCTTCTCCCTGTCTCTCCCGCCTTCGGCCAATACGACCGCGGCCAGCAGGGACAATATCGCAGCCAGTATCGTCACGACGACAACCGCCGTGTTCCCGACAACTACTACTCCGGCGTGCGCGATGGCGGACGCGGCGGTAACTATGATCGCGGCCCTCGCGACCGCTACCGCGACGATGATCGCTACCGGCATCAGGGGGGTATCGGCCCCGGCAAGGGAGCCGCCATCGGGGCCGGCGCAGGCGCCGTCCTCGGCGCGCTCTTTGGCGGAGGTCTCAAAGGCGCGGTCATCGGCGGTGCGGCCGGAGCAGGCGTCGGCGCCATCGCAGGCCAGGCCAACCAGAACAGCCGCGAGCGCCGCGAATATCGCGACGAATACTGATCTCGAAAGGAACCAGCGACCATGAACCCCTCAGCCCGCTCCATCCGCTCCGCTGTTCTCACCCTCGCCGCCGCTGTAACCCTCGCCGCGACTGCGCCCAGCGCCTTCGCCCAGAGCCAGGCAAACCAGGCCCAGGCCAGGACGCAGGCGCGTCAGCCCTCGGGCCAGGCTCACGACATTACGGCGCCGCAGTCCTCCGCGCCGCACAGCTGGACCACCGACCAGATCGTCACCGCAACGGTGCATCAGGCTTGGATTCTCAGCGGCAAGGACGAGAACAACTTCTTCGAGATCGTCAAGGAGCTCGCCGAGATCTCCGCGCAGAACCGCAACGTAACTCTGCCGGACGATCCCGCCGCCGGGCGCCGCGCCGGCGCCTACATCAAGACGCAGGCCAAAGCTGACCACGACCAGCTCCTCTACGCCATCGTCGACAAGGCCGTCCGCATGACCGGCAAGCCGTCGCCGGCTGTGGCATCAGCTGCCAAGCATTAGCCTGAAAAACTGGGCCGCCCTGTGGCACGCTGTAGAGATGACTCTCGATTCTGTGCAGACCCGCGTGCTCGGCGCGCTGATCGAAAAAGAAATCGTCACGCCGGAGAACTATCCGCTCTCGCTCAACGCGCTCGTCAACGCCTGCAACCAGAAATCCAGCCGCGATCCTGTCATGGATCTCAGCGAAGAACAGGTCCAGCAGGCGTTGCATACGCTCGAAGACCTCGGCCTCACCGCGACCGTGCGCGACAGCCGTGTTGCGAAGTTCGAGCACCGCGCCCGCACCGTCTTCCAGCTTCGCCGCGACGAAACTGCCGTCCTCTGTCTGCTCCTGCTGCGCGGAGCGCAGACACCCGGCGAGCTGCGTTCCCGCTGCGAACGCATGTACGCCTTTGATGACATCGACGCAGTCGAGAGCACGCTGGCTCGCCTCACGGCGGCACCAGAAGCGATCGATGCACAACAGCCGTCAACTCAGCCGCTGCGCCCGCTCATTGCGCAGCTCACGCGCCAGCCCGGCTCACGCGAGGCCCGCTTCGCGGATCTGCTCGGCGGTCCCGTCGAGACCGCAGCGTCGACTCGCACCAGCCCAGCCGCGGCGTCGCCCCGCGGTGACGCACAGGTCCACGTCGCTGCCGATATCCTCGATCGCATCGCGAAGCTGGAAGCTGAAGTCGCAGAGCTGCGCGAAGCGCTCGCGGGCCTGACTCACTAGCTGCGTTGACTGGTAGCTGCCTAATAGCTTCGTTGATAGATGCCGCAGAGGCGGTCGTGCCAGCTCAGCCGCTCTTCATCGAGCCCTGCCCAGAGGAAGCCGAGCCCCATCGGCGCGGCCGAGAGCAGCAGCGCCAGCAGCCGCCGCCGAATCGCACCCCGCGTCGGGTTCTCGCCCAAGAAGGTGCACAGCGCAATCCGCGCGCAGCGCATCCCCGGCGTTGCGGTTGAGAACGCAAAGAACAGCGCCTGGTAGATCGCGCCCAGCAGAGCAAATGCGCCAACCGCAAACGGCAAGACTGCCTCAATGCCCGCACGCGTGAGCAACACACTGCCCTGCATCCCTGCCGCTCCACGCATCGGAACATGCGCAGCGACCCAGAAACCGACGGCACCAAACGCAACGAACGCCGCGCCAATCACAGCCGCATTGATCCCCGCCGCCATCATCCTCCGCCGCGGCGTAGCAACCTCCGCCAATCCCGCCGCAGAAGCGCGCACCGCGCTCGCGTTCGCCTCCAGCGGTTCCTCCTCAACGCACCGTGCCTGCGGCTGCGAGTCCAGCCAGATGGTCGTCCATTGCGCCGACGCCGCGGCCGATGCAGCCGCATCGCTCTCCACTGCGGTCTCAATCTGCGCCGGATCGACCTCAAAGATCCGCAGTTGCCCTGTGCCAGGCGCGTCGGCATCCTCTTCTCGCAACGGCCCTTCTGCCAGCCGCGGGCGTGCCTTCCGCGACGCCACCAGTTGCCGGGGAAACTCGATCAGGTTCGCCGGCAGCGGCATCGGCGGCCCCGCCGGCTCTTCAAATACCGGCTCCTGCCGAAACGCGATCTCCTCGTCCAGCAGGCGCGCCTCTTCCTCGGTCTGCGGTCCGTATGTGTCATGGCGCGCCGCAGCGGGCAAATGGAAAGCAACGCGCGGCTCAGCCGAAGACCCAAACGTCACCTTGGTCGCGCCATTCTCATCCTGATACAGCCGGATCGTGATCCCGGCAGCCTCCGCCGCCGAAGGCAGCGGATCGTCCACAACGTTAGCCGCTGTCACATCACGCGAAGCTGTCGCCTCACTCGTCTGGCCAGCGCCACGGCTTCTTGCCTGTTTCCGTCGAGAGACAGGAGGTTGGAAGGGCCGGCGCTCGCTCGCGTGTTTCTCCGGCGCAAGATCCGGCCACAACATCGACTCGGCCGCAATCTCCCGTTCCCGCGCAGAGCTGTCGCCCGCAGCGGCTCGCTCATCCACTTGATCCGTCGGACCGCGGACCTCCTGTTCCTCTGCCTCCAAAGCGTCGAACAAAGTGCGCTGTGCCGCTGCGAGCGCTTCGGCCTTCAGAGCTGCGACCTCCGCCGCCGCGCACGCCTGCTGCACTACACGCTCGGCCTCGGCGGCTAGAAAGTCTTTATAGCTCGGTGTCTGCGCGTACCGCTGGGCCACGGCCGCGGCGATCTTCGCGGACCGCGTATTGCGCGGCGCGCCCGATGGACTGATTGAAGCAGCCTCCACGCCTCCGCGGCG
>DATNEM010000237.1:0-7344 GCA_035552995.1 Acidobacteriaceae bacterium
TGAGGCACAAGCTGCTCTGCGGCAGCAGGCGCTGGCGCTGAGTGCGAGAATGCAGACGCGCGACCTGTCATCCGCCAACGAGGAGTTCAATAGCTTCAACAAAGACATGGAACAGGCGGCGGCAGGCATGCAGCCCGCAGCGGACAAGCTGAAGGCGCAGCAGTGGCAGCAGGCCATGCCGCTGGAACAGAAGGTGCTGCAGGCGCTGCTGCGGGCCGAGGCCACCTTTCGGCAGATCCAGGTGGCATTCGGCCGGCGCGGCGGCGGAGGTGGTGGTGGCGGAGGCGGAGCGGGGCGTGATCTGGCCAGCCTCTTCGACCTCGAGATGGATACGGAGAAGAACCAGTACGAGACGGCGCAGACGGCTTCTCCGCAGGAGCAGCAGCAGAAGAAGGTCGATGACGCGCTCTCCAAGCTGGACGCTCTAGCGAAGCGGCAGGAGGAACTGGCGCAGAACCAGGGCACCAAGCCGCCCACATTCCAGGAGCGCTGGCAGCAGGAGATGCTGCGCCGCGAGGCCGAGCAACTGCAGCGCGAGATGGAGCAGATGCAGGGCCAGCAGGGTCAGAACCAGCAACAGGGGCAACAGGGACAGCAGCAGTCCGGTCAGCAATCGGGACAGCGAGGCCAGCAGAGTGGACAGCAGCAAGGCCAGAGCGGACAACAGAGCGGCTCGCAACCGGGTGGGTCGCAAAGTTCATCGGCATCGGGGCAGCAGCGCAACGGGCGTCCGGGAGCACAGGGTGACAGCGCCGATCCGCGCGTCTCGCAGGCATTGCAGCGGTTAAGAGATGCGAACAATGCCATGGGCCAGGCAGGTCAACAGCAGAATGCGCAACAAAGCGCCGACGCAGCCAAGCGTGCTGCGGAGCGGCTGCGCGAAGCTACGAATCTGCTCGGAGGCGCGCAGAGCCAGCAGGCGTCGGGCAGGCTGGATCAGCTGGGCCGTCAGGCGGACCAGCTTACGCGCGAGGAGGCATCGCAATCGGACCGCGTGAAGAAGCTGGCCGCGGCCGGCCAGGCGATGCAGGCCAAGCAGAACGCGGGCGGCTCGCCCAGCCAGGAAGAGATGGCTGCGGCGGAGAAGGAGCGCAACAGCCTGGCGAATGACCGCCAGCAGATGTCGAACGAGCTGGAGCAGATGCGGCGCCAGATGCGCGACGCGGCGCGCGATATAGCGCCGACACAACCGGGCGCGGCTTCCAGCCTGCGCGACGGGCTGAACGGCCTGGACCAGAACGATCTGACTAACCTGATGCAGCGCACGGCGGACTGGCTGCGCGAGGGGATCAATCCCAACTCGAACGGGACGGAGACGCAGATTGCGGGCGGGCTGAAGAAGCTCGACGATGCAGTGCATAAGGCCGCGCAGCAGGCAGGGGCAGGACAGCCCGGCAAGCCTGGAGATAACGGTACGCAGACGGCCGCACTCGATCGTGTGGACCGGTTGCGAAATCAGATCCAGAGCCTCTCGCTTGGGCGCGGCAACAACCAGCCCGACCAGCGCAATGGGCAGAGCGGGCAGCGTGGGCAGCAACAGGGCCAGAGTGGGCGTGGCGCAGGTCAGCAGGCAAATGGGCAGCAGCAGGGAAATCAGCGCGGGCAGGGAGAACAACCCGGTCAACAGCAGGGGCAGGGCCAGCGTGGCGGGCAGCAGGGACAGCAACAAGCACAAAACGGTCAGGGCGGACGCGGAGGGCAGCAAGGACAACAGCAGGCACAGAACGGTCAGGGCGGCGGACAAGGCGGAAATGCTCAACGAGGTGGAAATCAATCTGGCCCCGGCGGCGCGCGCAATGGACAGGTGCAGCGCGGGAACGATCAGCGTCCGCAACAGTTCGGGGATGGGCCGCTGCGCGGCGGCGGTGGCAGCCAGGATGCGAACCTGAACGTGGACACCGGCGGCCAGCAGTTCACCGGAACGCGCGATCCCAATGCTCCGCGCGTCGGCCAGAATCCGGCGGACAGGCAGCATGTGATCGATCAGGGGTTGGGTGAGCTGAGCCAACTGCGGCAAGAGGCGAAAGGAAACCCGCAGGCGCAGAAGGATATCGACCAGTTGCAGCAGGAGATGCAGAAGCTCGATCCATCGCGGTTCCCGGGGAATCCGCAGATGGTGGAGGCGCTGCACGCAAAGGTCCTGAACGATGTCGACAAGCTGGAGTTGGAGTTGCGCCGCGATCCCAACCAGCCGCAGTCCGGCGAGGCGCGCACCACTACACCCGCGGCTGTTCCCCCTGGATATGAGGATTCGGTTGCCGAATACTATCGGCGTCTGAGCAAAGGACAGTAGCGGTTGTCTGGTCGCTATCCGCAGTGCACTGTAAGCGGGTGCCTGGCCGGATCAGGTAAGATGGCTATGGTCTGCGGGCGTCCAGTTTTTCGCAGGCAACGAGGGATTTCCAGCAATGAACAAGGATGCAGGCCAGCCCTATCGGCTGGACGGCAAGGTTGCGCTGGTGACGGGTGGGGCCAGCGGCATCGGCGCGGCCACCTGTCGCGAGCTGGCGCGCGGAGGTGCGCAGGTGATCGTCGCCGACCTGAATCTTCCTGCGGCTGAGGCACTGGTAAAGGAGTTGGCCGGGTCACGGGCGGTGGAGATGGATGTGACGAGTTCGGCGTCGATTGCCGCGGCGGCGGCCAGCATCGCAAAGCTGGACATTCTGGTGAATAACGCGGGCATTGGGCTGGTGGGCAACATCGAAGCGACTGGGGAAGAAGATTTCGAGCGTGTGATGCGTGTGAACGTGCACTCGGTCTTCCTGGTGACGAAGGCGCTCGTGCCCAGGCTGCTGGAGACGCGCGGTTCCATCGTCAATATCGGATCGATCGCCGGCCAGGTCGGAGTGAAGCAGCGCTTTGCCTATTGCGCGAGCAAAGGCGCGGTGATCGCGATGGCGCGGCAGCTTGCGGTCGACTATCCCCAGCAGCTGCGCGTGAACTGCATCGCGCCAGGCACCGTGCAGTCTCCATTTGTTGAGGGATATCTGGACAAGTATCACGCGCACGAGAAGGAAAAAGTGCGCGAGGAACTGCGCCAGCGCCAGCCTGTGGGCCGGCTGGGCACGCCGGAGGATGTCGCGGCCCTCGTGCGCTACCTGTGCAGCAAAGAGGCCGATTTTATGCAGGGCGCCGTGGTATCGCTCGATGGCGGGTGGACGGCGGCGTAGATGCAGGTTGCCAGTTGTTAGTTTTCAGTTGTCAGTTACGAAGGTGCGACCGCGACGCGGCGCGCAAAAAAGGAGCGAGGAATGAAGCTGGTGACATTTGAAGAAGGCGGCAACGTCCGCCCGGGCCTGGTGGTTGATGGTGGCATTGTCGATCTGGCGGCGGAGGGTTTCGAGGACGCGATCGCGTTCATCGGTGCGCAGGAGAGCGTGCAGGCCGACGTGGCGAAGAAGAAGCCATCCCTCGCGCTCGACAAGGCAAAGCTGCTGGCGCCGGTGCCTGCTCCGCCGCGCATCTTCGGCATCGGCGTGAACTACGCCGAGCATGCCAAGGAGTCCGGGCATGACACGCAGAAGGTGCCGACAGTGTTTCCTGTGATGTCGTCGGCAGTGGTCGGTCCCGGGCAGGAAGTCATCATCCCGAAGGCGAGCTCCATGGTGGACTATGAGGCGGAACTCGCCGTGGTGATCGGCAAGCCGGGCTATCAGATTCCCGCCGGCAAGGCGATAGATCATGTCTTCGGCTACACGATCATGAACGACGTGAGCGCGCGCGACGTGCAGCGGGCGACGACGCAATGGTCGCTGGGCAAGAGCTTCCCGACATTCGCCCCGATGGGGCCGTGGGTCGTCACAAAGGACGAGCTCAAGGACCCGCATGCGCTGGCCATCACCCTGACCATCGGGCCCGACAAGCTGCAGGACTCGAACACCAGCATGCTGATCTTCAAGATTCCTGCCCTGATCGAGTACATCTCCGGCATCACGCCGCTGCAGGTGGGAGACGTGATCAGCACGGGCACGCCGGCCGGCGTGGGCATGGGCCGGACGCCGCAGCGCTGGCTGAAAGCCGGCGAGGAGATGGTGATCTACATCGACGGCATCGGCGAACTCAAGAACAGGCTGGTGGCGGAAAAATAGCTTGGATTAGCCCCATGCGGCTGCCAATTCAGTGATGAACTAAGCTCCGCTCGCAACTTTTGTTCAAGGGCAGCGTCTGGAGCGGTAAGCTGCGCTGTATCCGGACCGTGTGGAGGGCTGCGCGGCCGGGCAGGTTTCCCTGAGGTTTGTCGCTATGAAGATGTTCCGCAATGTGCTTCTCGCCTTGATTGCAGTCACGGTGCTGGCCGGCAGTGTTGTTCCCGCGAATGCGGCAATGGCGCGCCACCACCACAAGGTCCGGCGTCATCACCGCCACAAGTAAATCCCACTGAATAAGTGGATGAGGAGAAGGCCCGGTTAACCGCCGGGCCTTTCGCGTCCGGCCACCCGGTGTTGTGGGGCGCATCGAAGCGTGGAAAACTCGTCTGAAATGCGCGCCGGAACTCGCGGGGAAAAGCTGCTAAAATCGATTGAATCCACTCCTTCGAGCGGTTGATCCGCGGCGAAAAGCAGCGCTGGATTCCACGGGGAGCAGGCACATGCGGGCAATTCAGGCGATGCTGGCACTCGAAGACGGGCGCGTCTTTCGGGGCCGAGGCTTTGGCGCGCACGTTGAGGCCGCCGGCGAGGTCGTCTTCAATACTTCACTGACGGGCTACCAGGAAATCTTCACCGATCCGTCCTACGCCGGCCAGATCGTGGTGCTGACCAATCCGCACATCGGCAACTACGGCACCACACCCAGCGATGCGGAGGCGGCGCGGCCCTTCATTGAAGGCCTGGTGACGCGCGAGTTTTCCCCCATCAGCTCCAACTGGCGCTCGACCGAAGTTGCGGACGATTATCTGGAGCGCGCGGGCGTTCCCGTGATTGCTGAGGTGGACACCCGCGCGGTGGTGCGGCATCTGCGCACGCATGGCGTGATGCGCGGCGTGATCGCTTCGGGAGAGAAGCTTGATGCTGACGCGCTTGTGGCGAAGGCGCAGGCCATCCGCAAGATGGATGGCACGGACCTCGCCAGCGTGGTCACGACGAAGTCGGTGTACCAGTGGGACGCGAACGAGCCGGGCAACCAGACGGGCGATCCACTGCTGCCAGTGGGCGAGGTTGGCAACGCGGCTGAGGAACCGCTGCATGTAGTGGCGTACGACTTTGGCATCAAGCAGAACATTCTGCGCATGCTGGCGCGCGAGAACTGCCGTGTGACGGTGGTGCCGGCGACGACGCCTGCCGAGGAAGCTCTGAAACTGAACCCGGATGGCGTCTTCTTCTCGAATGGCCCGGGCGATCCGGAGCCGCTGAACTATGCCATCGAGACTGTGCAGAAGCTGAAAGGGCAGAAGCCGCTGTTTGGTATCTGTCTAGGGCACCAGATCTTTGGGCTGGCGCTGGGCGGCAAGACCTACAAGCTGAAGTTCGGCCACCACGGCGGCAACCACCCCATCCTGAACCACGCGACGGGCAAGGTGGAGATCACCGCGCAGAACCACAACTTCAACGTGGACCCCGAGAGCCTGCCCGCGGATGTGGAGCGGACGCATACCAACTTGAACGACCAGACGCTCGCCGGACTCCGTCACAAAACAGCTCCGATGTTCAGCGTTCAGTACCACCCCGAGGCGAGCCCCGGCCCGCACGACTCGCATTATCTCTTCCGCGACTTCCGGAAGATGATGGAGGAGTGGAAGAAGTGAGGAGAGGCTTTGAAGGGGCGCGGCTTTAGCCGCGCATTTGTTTAGCAAGTTCGATTCAACAAAGAGGATTAATGCCGCGCAGGAATGACATTGCGAAGATTCTGGTGATCGGGTCAGGGCCGATCGTGATTGGGCAGTCGGCGGAGTTCGACTACTCCGGCACACAGGCGTGCAAGGCGCTTAAGGCCGAGGGCTATGAGGTGGTGCTGGTGAACTCGAACCCGGCGTCCATCATGACTGACCCGGAGTTTGCCGACCGCACCTATGTAGAACCGCTAACACCCGCGTATCTCGAAGAAATCATCCGCGTGGAAGCGGAGATGATGCAGGGCCGCAGCGGGATATTCGCTGTGCTGCCGACGGTGGGCGGGCAGACGGCGCTGAACCTTGCGGTCGATCTCGCCGATTCGGGCGTGTTGGAGAAGTACGGGGTAGAGCTGATCGGCGCGAAGCTCGAGGCGATCAAGAAGGCCGAGGACCGGCTGCTGTTCAAGGACGCGATGGCGAAGATCGGCCTGGACATGCCGAAATCGCAGTTGGTCGGCAACGTCGGCGACGGACTCGCGTTCGCAGGCAAGATCGGCTTCCCGGTGGTGATTCGACCGAGCTTTACGCTGGGCGGCTCGGGCGGCGGCATCGCGTACAACCGCGAGGAGCTGAACGAAATTCTCTCGCGCGGCCTCGACCTCTCCCCGGTGCATGAGTGCCTGATCGAAGAGAGCGTGCTGGGTTGGAAAGAGTACGAGTTGGAGGTGATGCGCGACCTCGCGGACAACGTCATCATCATCTGCTCGATTGAGAACTTCGATCCCATGGGCGTGCACACGGGCGACTCCATCACTGTCGCTCCGGCGCAGACGCTGACCGACCGTGAGTACCAGGTAATGCGCGACGCAGCCATCGCCTGCATCCGCGAGATTGGCGTGGAGACGGGCGGCAGCAACGTGCAGTTCGCGGTGAATCCGCAGAACGGCCGCATGATCGTGATCGAGATGAACCCGCGCGTGAGCCGGTCATCTGCTCTTGCGAGCAAGGCGACGGGATTTCCGATCGCGAAGATCGCGGCGCGATTGGCGGTGGGCTACACGCTGAACGAGATCCAGAACGACATCACCAAGGCGACCCCTGCGTGCTTTGAGCCGACGATCGATTACGTCGTAACCAAGATTCCCAAGTGGCAGTTTGAGAAGTTCCCCGGTGGCGACGACGTGCTGGGCCCGCAGATGAAATCTGTGGGCGAGGTGATGGCGATTGGCCGCACGTTCAAGGAATCGCTGATGAAGGCGGTGCGGTCGCTCGAGACGGGTAAGAAGGCCAGCGCGGCGGACATCGAGCCGCGTCGGCTGACGCAGCGGCTGGTAACGCCGCATCCGGACCGGCTTTCCTACGTGCGCTATGCGTTTGAGCGCGGCATGAGCGTGCGCGAAGTGGCGCGCATGACCTCGATGGACCCGTGGTTCCTGAACCAGATCAAGCAGGTGACGGATGAGATCAAGGCGGTGAGCGCCGCGGGCAAAGGCGTTTCCGCAGACGATCTTCGCGCGGCCAAGCGAATGGGCGTCTCCGACGAGCGCATTGCCGACGGCTGGGAATTGACGTCC
>DATNEM010000238.1:0-9963 GCA_035552995.1 Acidobacteriaceae bacterium
AACGCTCAGCCCGGCCTGCAGCGTCGCCTCAATGGCTCCCACCGCGGTCAAATCGTTGTAGCAGAAGACCGCATCCGGCCTCGGCTCCAACTTCAGCAGATCCTGCATCAACTGAAATCCAACTTCATCGCCGGACTCCTCCACCCTCTCCCTGGACACCACGTAACTTTCCGGGATCGGCAATCTCGCCGCCGCAAGCGCATTCCGGTAGCCGTGCAAACGATCGCGCGATGGGCTCGAATTCCTGCCACCGATGTGTGCGATCCTCTTGCGTCCGGTCTCGATGAGGTGATTGGTCGCCATCTCTCCCACCAGCACATCGTCCGACCCCACAAAATGCGCCGCCAGGTGCGGGAAATTTCGGTCGAACAGAATATACGGAGTGCGGTCGTCGCCCAGCTCGTAAAAATTCCGCAGGTTCGCCTGGCAGGATGCAATCATCAGGACATCCACGCCGCGCTTCAGCAACGTGCGAATCTCCTTCTGCTCCACTTCGGGATCTTCTTCCGACGAAGCCAGGATCAGCGCCCGATCGCTCCCTCGCAGCACCCCGCTCAGCGATTTCGCAAACTCCGCGAAAAATGGATGCACCAGGTCCGGCACCACCAGGCCAATCGTGTAGGTGCGTCCGCTCGCCAGGCCCCGCGCCATCATGTTGGGCTGGTAGTTCAACTCCTTCATGCGTTTGAGAACGCGCTTGCGGGTCGTTTCGCCGATGTCGGCGCTTCCGCGCAGCACCTTCGAAACGGTCACCACGGACACCCCAAGGTCGCGCGCGATATCTTTCAGCCTGACTGCCATGCAGCTCCTGACAATGCTTCCATCATATTGTCCCCGCCTACCTGTGTGCCCGCACGAATCAGCAGAACCGGGTGCGACGCCATAACGCCCACCCTCCCGCCAGCAGACTGAGCAGAAGCATCCCGCCCAGCACCGCGATCCACCGCATGTCCATGGCGAGAGGAGGAACTTGAGCGTGCACGCCAAGCCATAGAAACAGCCCGCTTGCAGCAAAGAGGATGGCGTAATCCCACCATCGCCTCTTCTCTTCCTTGCCGCCGAACTCGTCTCCGGCCTGCGCCAGCATGGTCTTGTTGTAGTCCAGGCCGTAGCGTTCGCATTCGCGCAGCACGGCTTCATTGGTCGAGCTCTGTTCCTTCTCGGAGGCCACCGCGCGGCTGATCGAAAGCGCGCCGGCAATCATCATCAGAGAGCCGCCAATCACCAGCAGCATGTGCTGGCGGTCAGCCCGTGCCAACTCGCCGAAGACAAGCGCGCCCCACGCAAGCCCCCATAGTTGGTTCGTGTTGGAAAGCGGAATCCCCCGCCCGATGCCGAGATACTTGGTAGCGAATTGTTGGAATAGATCGCCGATAACCCACACAAATCCGCCAAGAAACAGCCAGAAGAGAACACCCGGCATATGAAATAGCCGAAATGCCGAGGAATGCACCCCGCCATCGAACACCAGAGTGAGCGCCAGCACGGTCCCCAATTCGCCGACCGTGAAGGCGGTCACAAACGACAGCGGATTCATGCCGCTCAAGTACGCCTTGCGATAGGGAACGTACATCGTTCCCCACATCAGGCTCGCGCCCAATGCAGCAATGATGCCGCGAACAGCGTGTTGGCCCGTAGCGCTTCCATGCAGCGTGCTGAACCCGAGCATGATGGCGGCGATCACAATGGCAACGGCCCCCAGAACGACCTTCGAGATATTGCCAGCGCTCGCACCCTTCAGCTCTTGAAACAGCAGCCGGCCCCACAGCAGCCCGATCAGCGAGTTCGCATTCCACATTGGAAACGCCACCGCGAGCCCGACATCGCGAATCGCAAACACGGTCAGCGTATTGGCAACGGCCCACAGCGCACCGGCCAGCAGCGCCCACAAGACAAGGTGCTTTTTCTCCAGCAGGTCGGCAAAAACGTAGGACGTCCCTTTCAGCAGCGTTGGGAATGTCCACCGTGCCGTGAATACTCCCGCGACCATGCAAAGCGAGATCGCAAACGGAGAGAACCCTGCGTTGACCAGCTTCGTCGGAGCCTCGGCCGCGCCCAGCCACACGCCCGCAGCCAATCCGCAAATCACTCCAAGTCCATGCAGCGAAAGCCGGCTTTTTTCAATGCTTCGTACTGCGGTTGCCATGCAGGCTCCTCTTCCCCCAGGACTAATGCAGCACGTCAAGGAGCACGATGCCCGCGATCAATACGAAGAGCGGCACCAGAAAGTGGCTGTCGGACAAAATGGATTTGGCTTGTTGAGCAAAGGTCTTCAGGGCTGAGCCTCGCGGATCGATGAATATACCGAAGTAAGCGGTTACGTCGGCTAACCCTATCGCTCCATTCCACGCTCTGTCAATCGCCCATCACTTCTTCGCCCGCGCGGCCGCGATCTCCAGCCGCATTTTATTCACGCCGGGATAAACGAGGTCGGTGTCCCCAGCCACCTTCTCCACGGTGAAACCGCTCGCATCCGAGGCGACAGATATATGCAGCCCCGGCAATTCCCAGCCAGCCGCCCGCACCTTGTTCGCATCCAGTCCTTTCGCATGGATACGCAGTCGCACAGTGCCGCTGGTCGAGATCGTAAGGCCATGCTGGTCGGCGCTCGCGTCGATCGGCGGCGACTGGACCAGCTGCACCCATCCAATCTCCCCCGAGGGCGTGCGCCACTGCACCGTAGCGGGGTGGAACTGCGTTGTTGTTCCCGAGTCTTTGGTCTTCGACGTCGCTTCGCCGCCGAAGATCACATCGCGCCCGATCCACGCCGTCGAAACGCGCTTGGCATCGATCTGCTTGCGCACCATGTGCTCGCCGGAGAAAGTCTTCATCTTCGCCAGCGCGTCCGCCGGAATCTGTGTGCCGAGGATCGCGATGTGCGGGGCAAACCAGATGTCCGCAAGATGGTCGGTCGTAGGCGTCGGGTTGGGCAGAGGAGCGACCGGAGCATTCAGTGCGGACCGCATCCACACTCCCACAACGCTGACGTAAGATTCCATATCCATTCCATACGCACGGTCGTACGGGCCGGAGAGGTTGCGCAGCTGTGGCTGGTAGTAGCTCGCCATGTCGCGCCACAACGCGGCCTCCATGCGGCTGCCCATCAGCCTCATGCGCGCCGTAGAGCCGTAGTCGCGCCACAGGGCCAGGCCATAGAGATCGACCCCGCAGTACGTAGGCGAGTTGTACTCGTCGAAGGTGCCGTACTCATTGAAGAGCCGATACACCGTCTCATTCCATGCGGCAGACTTCGCTTGCCAGTCCGCGCGATGATCATGCACTGCGGCGAAGTCCCACAGCGATCCGTACATCAGCGCGATGTTGGTATACGTCGGGACCAGCCGGCCCTCCGCCATCTCGCCTTCAATCGCCGTATCGATCGCCGCATACATTCGCCGCGCGAGTTCCGCCGGAACGCGCTCCGGAAACTCAGTCAGAATCATTGCGAAGGTAGTTCCGATGAACACGCGCCAGTTGGGATCGTAATCGCGCCACATCTGCGCCGCCACCGTCGGGTCCGGCTCCTCCGGCGTGCGCTTATACGTGCCATACCAGCGGACGCCGGTCGTGGTGTACTGCTCCTTCAGCACCGCATCCAGGATTACCGCGGCTCGCTGCCGGTCCCCAGCGGCATCGCGCAGCAGCAGGCCCAGTGCATACCAGCTGGACTCGCGCACCAGATAGCGGCCACTTTCCGCACCGGCGCTACCCGAACCTCCACCCGTCCTGCTTGCCTTGCTCGCGCTGCTCGGGCTTCTCACCAGCTTCGCGTTGCCATCGTAGAAATGGTCGCCCAGGTCCATCGACTCCTGAAAAAGCTGGCGCGCATTCGGATCCAACGAGCCGACGGTGACGTGGCGCGGGGCCGCATGTGCAGCATAAGCAGCCACCAGGACTATTCCCGCCGCAACGCTCCGCGATCTCGTCATCTGTTCTCCTTCATCTCGACAGGATACGGCGGCGCATGGCAGGGACCGGACGCCGCCTCTCATCAGTATTCCGCAACCCGGTTTGAAGCTGAACTTCCCGGCGAACTCTGCGCGCCGCCATGTCGCATCCGGTCCTCGCCGAGCGCTTCAAATGCAAGCGCATCACGAGATCAAAGATCGGCCGATC
This sequence comes from Acidobacteriaceae bacterium, assembly GCA_035552995.1. Lineage (GTDB taxonomy): Bacteria > Acidobacteriota > Terriglobia > Terriglobales > Acidobacteriaceae > Edaphobacter. The sequence continues at coordinate 4,117 of DATNEM010000238.1, forward strand.
TATGCGCTCCTCATCGCTTGAGCGAAGGGTGGGTTGCCGTTTCCCCTCTTGAAAAGCCGTTATCCCGAGCGAGCGCGGAGCGCGAGTCGAGGGAGCGCCGCATTTGCTGTTGCTTCTGAGATAGCCCGGGACTTCAGTCCCGGCACAAGACGCCGCGCACGAAAGCGCACTGCCATGCTGCCGCAGGCTGGAGCGGAACCGGCGGCGCAGCCACTGTAGAGATTTTGCTGTCAACCCCCTCTTTCGCCCCAATCTCGGCCTAACTCGCTCTGCACACTCATGATAATTTTTTTTCAAAAAGTGGCATTTTAGTTTTGCTCCGCTCGCTACAATAGAAGTAGAGATCAAAAAACAAGGCCCGGCCATCGCGCCGGGCCATCACTTTTAACCGCGGAATGGCTGATATCCGCCCCCAACTAAACCCTTTGAAAGGGATATCTTGGATATCCAGGTATCCCGGGGGGTACCACGCCCCATTCTCATCAGAACACGTCGATCACGATCCGATCCCAAACGGCACCGGAGGCGACGGCGTGATACGCACCTGCTTTAAGCCCTCCCGGTTCCACAGCAGCTCCGCCGTCGTCACGCCGCGGATCGACGCATCCAGCAGCTCCACCATATGGAAGGTCGGGAGCGTCTTCTCGCCGCGTCGCCGCAACCCGGCCATCAGCTGCAGCAGGCACCCCGGGTTCGCCGACACCAGCACGTCCGCCTCCGCCGCCAGCAGATGCTCCACCTTGCGGTCGCCAAGCTCCGTCGCCGGCTCCGGCTGCAGCAGGTTGTATACGCCCGCCGACCCGCAGCACAGCGTCGGCTCCGCCAGCTCTACAATCTGCAAGCCCGGAATCGCAGATAGCAGTTGCCGCGGCTCACGCCAGATGCCCTGCGCATGCCGCAGATGGCACGCATCGTGGTACGTCACCCGCATCCTCAGCGAGTAGCGCTCCGCCCGCGGCTTCAACTCGCACAGAATCTCGCTGATGTCCTTGCACTTCGCCGAAAACGCCCGCGCCCGCTCCGCCCACTCGGGATCGTCGCGCAGCACATGCCCGTAGTCCTTCATCGTGGATCCGCAGCCCGCCGCGTTGACGACGATCGTGTCCACCTCCGCGCGCTCGAAGATCTCAATGATCTTCCGCGCCATCGCCGCCGCCTGCTCTTCGAGGCCGGAGTGCAGCATCAGCGCACCGCAGCATGGCTGGTCCTCCGGCGCGATCACCTCGCAGCCCTCGGCCGCCAGCACGCGCGCCGTAGCCTCATTCACGCGCGAGAAGAAGACGCTCTGCACGCAGCCCGTCAGCATGCCCACGCGCCGCCGCTTCGGCGCGGCAGCCGCGGTCGTCGCCGCAACCGGGTCCCGCTTCAGCGGAACATCCGGCAACAGCGCCTCCATCGCACGCAACCGCTTCGGCAGCAGCTTCAGCAGTCCCGAGCGCCGCACCAGCTTCTGCAATCCTCTCCGCTGATAGAACCGCAGCGGCCCCGCCAGCGCGCGCAGCCGGGCTGGATGCGGAAACGTCGCAAACAGCATTCTGCGGAACAGCCAGTCGCCCACGCCGCGCCGCACATTGCGCTCCACCTGCCCGCGCGTGTCCTCGATCAGCTTGTTGTACTCGACGCCCGAAGGACACGCCGTCATGCACGCCATGCAGCCCAGGCAGTTGTCCATGTGTCGCTGGAAGGTCTTGTCCAGCGGCATATTTCCCTCGCTCGCCGCATGCATCATGTAAATGCGCCCGCGCGGCGAATCCATCTCTTCGTTCCACGCGATATACGTGGGACAAGCGGGTAGGCAGAAGCCGCAGTGCACGCAGTCCGCCAGCAGCGCCTTCTCCGGCGCGTGGTGCGCATCGAAGCTCGACGGCCTCTTCTCGTCGATCATGGTCAGATGGTCGCTCACACGCCTCCCACCATGCGTCCCGGGTTCAGCGTCCGCTTCGGATCGAACTGTTCTTTCACCGCGCGCATGAGTTCCGGGAGCTTGTCCCCACGCTTGCGCTGCTGGACCGTCCACGACGCCGCTTGTTGCAGATTCGCTTTCAATATCGTTATGCTTCCGCCCGCTCTGCCCACCGGCTCGTTCAAGTCCGCGATGGCGTTCGCTGCGGCCGCCTCACTGAAGCCCGCCAGCATGATTCCCGTTGCCTGCGCCGCCACGCTTCCGCCCGATGCAATCGCTTCGCGGACTAGCGCCGGGAGCGCACTGGGCAGCATCGTCATCTTCACCACCACGTCGTAGTTGAAGAGGTGCTCGCAAACGCCGAACTGCCAGCGCGCCGTCCCCTGCTGGACCTCGCAGGATCCGCCCAACCCGCGCGCCAGCACGTTCAGCCTCTCTGCCTGTTGCGCAATCACGTCCGGCTGCGACGCCAGCTCGACATCCAGCGCGCAGCCCTGTTTGCTGCCGCGCATCTGCACCGCCTGCACGCTCATCTGTGAGTCCATGATCTTCATCATCAGGATGCCCAGCACATCCGGGTCGCGCGACGTGACGCCCCACACACGCGTCTGCGCCGGCAACGGATGCAGCCGGAACGTCACCTCCGCAATCACGCCCAACGTTCCGAACGCGCCGGTCATCAGCTTGTGTAGATCGTAGCCGGCGACATTCTTCACCACCTTGCCGCCGCTCTTCGCTACCGTCCCGTCGGCCAGCACAATCGTCATCCCGATGATCAGGTCGCGCAGGCTGCCATACTTCAGCCGCAACGCACCCGAATCGTTTGTCGCCACAACTCCGCCCACCGTCGCCTGCTCCGGCCACAGCGGATCGAGCGCGACGAACTGCCCATGCTTCGCCAGCTCGCGCTGCATCATCGCCCACGGCGTGCCTGCGCCGACCGTCGCCGTCAGATCCTGCCAGCGATGCTCCCGCACACCGTTCAGCCGAGAAGTTCCCAGCACCATATCCGCGCGCACGGGATTGCTCCAGCCGCGCTTCGTTCCTGCTCCGGCAATCTCGATCGCAAACTCATGCTCGGCGACGGCTTGCATCACCGCTCCGACCTGCTCGGCGGTTGAAGGCAGCGCCACCGCGAGACCTTCTTCGCTGCGCGCACACTCCACGCCCGGCAAGGACGTAATCAGCGCCTCGATATCGACTACGCCGATGGCCATCTAGAAATACTCCGCCACGCCCGCCTGTTCCAGCGGATGCGGCGTGTACGGCCCAGTCTTCTCGCCGCACAGCTTGGTTCGCGGAAACACCTTGTCCGGGTTCGCAATGTTCTCCGGATCGAACGCGCCCCGCACGCGCTGCATTGTCTCCAGGTCCGGCTCGGAGAACATGTAGCCCATCGCCTGCTGCTTCTCGCGGCCTACCCCATGCTCGCCCGTAATCGACCCGCCATGGTCCACGCACAGGTAAAGAATGCGGTACGACAGGTCCAGCGCAATCTCCTCCTGGCCCGGAATCGCCTGGTCGTAGAGCACCATCGGATGCAGGTTGCCGTCGCCCGCATGGAAGACGTTCGCGACCCGCAGCTTCACTTCGGCGGCCATCCTGCCGATCTTCTCCAGCACCTCCGGCAGCGCCGTTCGCGGAATCACGCCGTCCTGCACGATGTAGTTCGGCGAAATGCGTCCCATGGCTGCGAACGCCGCCTTGCGTCCCTTCCAGATCAGTGCGCGTTCGTCCGCTGTCTGCGCCTGGCGAATCTCCCACGCGCCGTTCTTCTCACACAGCGCGCGTGCCTCCGCCATCTGCGACGCCACCTCCGCCGCCGCGCCATCCAGCTCAATCAGCAGCAGCGCCTCGCACACCGGGTAGTTGGGATGCACCGCCGCTTCGCTCGCCTGCGCCGACAGCCGATCCATGATCTCCATCGCCGCCGGTAGCATACCCGCGGCAATTACGTCCGACACCGTCTGCCCCGCTGCGCCGATCGAATCGAACGCGGCGAGCAGGACCTGCACCGTCTCCGGCCGCTTCACGATGCGCAGCACCAGCTTCGTCGCCACGCCCAGCGTCCCTTCGGAGCCGACAAACACGCCCGTCAGATCGTAACCTGGCGCATCCGGCGCGGCAGAGCCCAGCGTCACCATCTCGCCCGTCGGCAGCACAACGTCCATGCCCAGCACGTGCGTCGTCGTAAAGCCGTACTTCAGGCAGTGCGCGCCGCCCGCGTTCTCCGCCACATTGCCGCCGATGGTGCACACACTTTGAGAAGAAGGGTCCGGCGCATAGAAATATCCATGCTCCGCCACCGCGTCCGTCACATGCTGGTTAATCACACCCGGCTCAACCACGACGCGCTGGTTGGGAATATCGACTTCAAGAATCCGGTTCATCCGCGCGAAGCTGATGACCACGCCGCTCTCCGCGGGCAGCGCGCCGCCGCTCAGCCCCGTGCCCGATCCGCGCGCGACAAACGGAATCTTGTGCTTCGCGCAGATCTGCACCACTGCCTGCACCTGCTCCGCGCTGCGCGGCAGAACCACCGCTCCCGGCATCACGCGGAAGTTCGTCAGGCCATCGCACTCATACGTCTTCAGCTGGCTCTCGGTTGCGATGACGCCGCTCTGCCGCGATCCGCTGCGGACATGGTCCGGCCCATCAACCGCCGCGCGCAGTTCTTCGAGAATGGCCCGATTCAGCATGCACAGATGATAGCGGGTGCCAAAGAGCTCAGCCTAACGTTTTGTCATTCCGCAGCGTTTGATCCCGCTTGCGGGATCGAATGCGGAGGAATCTGCTTTTAGAGGATGGTGGCAAGAAGCGGGAGTCACCGCGCGTGCCCCAGATACGCCCACAGCATCACCTCAACGCCCACTACGCTCGCGAGAAAGATGCTGTGTTTCAGCGTGAAGCGGAACAGCTTCGCCTGGTCCGCGACCGTCAGCCCCGCCGCAGCCGCAGCCACCGCAATCGACTGCAGGCTGATCATCTTACCCATCACGCCGCCCACCGAATTCGCCGCAGCAATCAGTATCGGATTGAAGCCGAGCCGATTGGCGCTCACCACCTGCAGCGGCCCGAACAGCGCGTTCGAGGCCGTGTCCGACCCCGTAAGGAAAACTCCGAGCCATCCCAGGATCGGCGAGAAGAACGGAAACACGTGCCCTGTCGTCGCAAACGCCAGCCCCAGCGTGCCCGTCGCGCCGGAGTAATTCATGGTGTACGCCATCGCCAGCATCGCAGCGACCGTGACTGTCGGAGCGATCAACTTGTATCCAATCGAAACCAGCACTCGCCCGAACTCGCGCGGCTTCATCCCGCAGAACAGCGCAGACAGGATCGACGCGCACATCGCCGCCGTCCCCGACGCCGAGGCCCACGAGAAGCTGTAGATCGCCGCATATTTCGTCGGCTTCGTCACCACCGGCGTCATGCGCAGAATCTCGTTGTGCAGCCCCGGCCACGCAACTTTGATCGTCACGCTGTCCAGCTCGTCCAGGATCGGCTTGTATCCCCACGCCAGCACGCAAACCACCAGCAGCGCATACGGCATCCATGCCGACCAGATCTGTCCCGCCGTGTAATGCCGCTCGCCGCGTACATCGTGCGCGCGCTCCGGCAGATCGTCCGCGGCGGACTTCATCGACGCGTCCACCTCAGCATCATGCGTCTCCGTATGCTTCGGCTCCCAGAAGCGCAACAGCGCCACCAGCGCGACCATCGCCGCAATCGACGCAAGAATGTCCGTCAGCTGCGGGCCGATGCTGTTGGAAACGAAGAACTGAATCGACGCGAACACGCCGCCGGAAACCAGCAGCGCCGGCCACACCTCCACCATCGCGCCGAATCCGCTCGTCACCAGGATGATGTACGCAGGGAGCAGGAATGACATCGGCGCAGTCAGCCTTCCCGCCACCGCGCTCAGGCCTGCCACGCCATGCACGCGC
>DATNEM010000239.1:0-2253 GCA_035552995.1 Acidobacteriaceae bacterium
TCCTTCGGCACATAGCCCACGATCTGCTCGGCCACCTTGCCGCCCTTGAACAGCAGCAGAGCCGGAATCCCGCGGATTCCGTACCGCATCGGCGTGGCGGTATTCGCGTCCACGTCCATCTTCATCACCTTCAGCTTGCCGTTGTAGTGCGAGGCCACCTCATCCACTACTGGCGCCAGCGCGCGGCAAGGGCCGCACCACGCCGCCCAGAAGTCCACCAAAACAGGCTGCTCAGACTGCAATACTTCCTTCTCAAAGTCCGCATCGTTCACGGCCGTCACAAACTGTCCCATCTGCTTTTAATCCCTCTCGCTTCGGTGATCTTCAATCGCGAAGCGTTGCGATACTGCCACCATAATAGATGCGCCTGCAGGGCGTGAAGACTCAATCGCCAAAGATGGCCCTTCGCCCCTTAACGATTAACGCCCGCCGTTAGCCGGTTAGGCTAAAACGGCGGGCGGCGTAGCAGCCCTCCCCAGAACTGCACACGCGGACATACTAAGCGTTGCTCCAGCGCAAAGTAAAGAGTCTTGAGCGGTGACTAGAGTAATTTTTCGCGCGTTTGCCCGACCACCGACCGTCCCGCCTTTTCCCAAACAAATGGTTTCCGAATATGCCTCAAATGCTTGTTGGGAAACAATTTATGCGAATGCAAGATTGACTCCTCTTCCTGCGGTCGTCTCCACGACTTCCAGGTTTGAGTCCGAGCCAGCCGCGCGGATGCGCGCCGTCAGCCGCGCCGAATCTGCGTCCGGCGCCGCAATCACCAGAACCCCAGGCCCGGCCCCGCTCAACGCAACGCCGTAGACGCAAGGCTCTCCGGCCAGCGGCAAGAGCCGCGGCAACAGCGGACACGCCTCCATCCGATACAGCTGGTGCAGCCGGTCCTGCATCGCCACGCGCAACAGATCGCCCCGCCCCTGCGAAAACGCCGCAACCAGCAATGCCACCCGCTGGATATTCGCCACCGCATCGGCCCGGCTGTACGCCGAAGGCAGCAGCGCCCGCGCCCGCTCCGTCGCCAGGCTCGTCGCTGGCAGCGCCAGAAACAGCTTCCACGGCAACTTCGCGCCGCACGTCGCCGCTACCACCGCCCCGCTCTCATCCACCGCAGAAACCGTAAAGCCACCCAGCGCACACGCCGCAACGTTGTCCGGATGCCCTTCTCGCCGCGTCGCCTCATCGATACACGTGTTCAGCGACCAGCCCAGCTCGCCAAAATGGTTCGCCAGCATCACGCCTGCCAGCAGCGCCGCCGCCGAAGAGCCGCAGCCCATGCCCAGCGGAATCTCATTCGCAAGGCGCAACTTCAGCGGTTGCACGCGTCGGCCAGCATGTTCCAGCACATCGCGGTACGTCTCGAAGATCATGTTGTTTTGCGTACGCGCGATCCGGTCCGCATTCCGTCCCGTCGCCTCAATCACCAGCGCCCGCGCGACCTCTGCATTCACTTCAGCGTCGATCGTCAGCGTCAGCGCCAGCGCGAGACCAACGGCATCGAACCCCGGCCCCAGGTTCGCCGACGTTGCAGGCAGAACCAGCCGCACCGGCCGCGTCTCTCCGTTCACGGCGCCGCCCCCCGCTCCTTGCGCGGGTCCGCCCGCACGCTTGCTCATACCGCAGCGCCGGAAGCCACCGGCTCCTTCGCCGCCGCCATCTGCGCCTCCAGCGTACGCAGCACGACAGCTTCGTCCGCCTCCAGCACCATCGGGGCCTTGCGCAACTCCGCATGGCGCGCGCGCTCGTCGGCCGTCGCAACACTCATCTCCGCATCCGTCAGCAACTCGCCGCGATGGTAGTCGATGGTGTACTGCGAATCCTTCAGCGTATGCCCGGTCAGGATCAGCACTACGCGCTCGCCGCGCGCCACACGCCCGCCGCGCACCAGCTTCTTCAGCCCCGCCAGCGTTACCGCCGACGCAGGCTCGCAGCCGATCCCCTCCGCGCCAATCTCCGCCTTCGCCAGCGCAATCTCCTGCTCGCTTACCTGCTCGCACCAGCCGCCCATCTCTTCAATCACGTTGGCCGCTTTGCGCCAGCTCGCCGGATTTCCAATGCGGATCGCCGTCGCCCGCGTCTCCGCTCTCACCGGCTTCATCTCGCGGTTCGCATCATTGAACCATCGATACAGGGGATTCGCGCCCTCGGCCTGCACAATGCTGATCTTCGGCACGCGCCCAATCAGGCCGATCTGCTTCATCTCCTGAAAACCCTTGCCCAGCGCGGACGAGTTCGCCAGGTTGCCGCCCGGCA
>DATNEM010000240.1:0-2389 GCA_035552995.1 Acidobacteriaceae bacterium
TCTTCCAGCTCGCCGCGAACCTTGCCCATGCCCAGCCGGTGCGCCAGCGGCGCATAGATATCCAGAGTCTCGCGCGAAATAGCCTGCTGCCGTTCCAGCGCAAGGTGCTGGAGGGTGCGCATATTGTGCAGCCGGTCGGCCAGCTTGATCAGCACCACGCGCACGTCGCTGACCATCGCCAGCAGCATCTTGCGCACGTTCTCCGCCTGGCGATCCTCGCGGTTCGCAAACTGAATCTTGTCGATCTTGGTCACGCCCTCAACAATGTGCGCAACCTGCTCGCCGAACTTCGCCGTAATGTCTTCGGTTGTAACCGGAGTGTCTTCCACTGCGTCGTGCAGCAGCCCCGCGGCAATGGCCGTCGAATCCAGCTTCATCTCCGCCAGCACCATCGCCACTTCCAGCGGATGCAGCGCAAAAGGCGCACCAGAGGCGCGCATCTGCCCCTTGTGGTGTTCCAGGCAGAATTCCCACGCTTTGCGGATAACTTCAGGATCGTCAGTAGGACGGTTGGCGCGCACCATTACCAGCAGCTCGCGAAACTTTTCCGCAAGCAACTCGTCGGGGCTGGCCGTAAGCCCCGCCTTGACCGGAGTGGTCTGGGTAGCCGCCATATCTCATTATACGGATTAGCCGTCCAGGCAAATGCGGTTCATAGGGAGACGGTTTCACCCCCTGCAAAGAGCATCGTGGCAATTCTCGGTGTTCTCTGTGGTGAATCCGGTATGCGACGATGACTTATGACCGCAAAACAATCCGGCAAAGAGCGCAAAGAACGAAAGCCCTCCGAACAACGCATAGAACCACAAGCGGAGCTTTCCGAACGGGACGATGCCGCCATCATTTCCCGCCGCGCCGCAGCCCGCCTCCGCGCCGGCCACGTCTGGGTCTATCGCTCGGATCTAACTGCGCTTCCCGAAAACCCCGGCAATCTGCTGCCCGTCACCGATCCGCGCGGCACAAGTCTCGGAACCGCCCTCTACAGCCCCACGTCGGAAATCGCGCTCCGCCTGATCTCTCGCGAAGAACTCCCCTCCGAAGCCGAATGGCTCGAAGTCCTCGCCGCCCGCATGCGCAGCGCCATCGCAGCCCGTCAGGAAATCCTCGCCAACCCGGAAACCAACGCCTGCCGCCTCATCTTCAGCGAAGCCGACAACCTGCCCGGCCTCATCGCCGACAAATACGCCGACATCCTCGTGCTGCAACTCTTGACCAAAGCCCTCGACAACGACGCCGTCCGCATCGTCGCCACCAGCGTATTGAAGGATGCACTCCAACCGGCCATCATTGTCGAGCGCCCCGACGCTCGCATCCGAGAATTGGAGCAGCTGAGCGCGCCGCTCGACGGCCCTCCGCTCTACGTCCGCGATGACCTGAACCTGCAAACGCAGTTCCGCCTCAATGGCCTGAACTTCCACTACGACGCATCCGCCGGACAGAAAACCGGAGCCTTTCTCGACCAGCGCGAGAACTACGTCGCTGCCGCCCGTCACGCCCACGGAGACGCGCTCGACGTCTGCACCTACCAAGGCGGATTCGCGCTGCACCTCGCCCGCGCCTGCAACCGCGTCACCGGAATCGACGTCTCCCGAGCCGCGCTCGAAGTCGCCGAGCAGAACCTCGCCGCGAATCGCGCCACCCTCCGCGCCGAAGTCGACTGGGTTGAAGCCAACGCCTTCGACCTGCTCCGCGACTGGAGCTATTCCGGCGTCATGTACGACACCATCGTCCTCGACCCGCCCGCCTTCGCCAAATCAAAACGCGCCGTCGAAGGCGCACTGCGCGGCTACAAGGAACTGAACCTGCGCGCCCTCAAAATGCTCCGTCCCGGCGGAACATTAGTCACCTGCTCCTGCTCGCATCACGTCTCGCTCGCTGATTTCACCGCCGTAGTCGCCGCCGCTGCCGGAGACGCCGACCGCCGCGTCCGCCTCATCGAGCGTCGCGGAGCCGCCGCCGACCACCCCGTCATTCTCACTATCCCCGAAACCGAATACCTGAAATGCCTGATCTGTTCCGTTGAATGAGACGCGAATCCACGACCATCGGGAGTGACCAAAGACTTTAATTAGCTGAGAATTGCGGCGAAGCCGCGTGTGCCCGTGCGGCGAGCACCCTCAGACACCAACCGGAAACGGCTTCGGCGAAGACTCTTCCAGATTCGCCCCCGAACGCCACCGCTCAAACCGTCCCTGGAACAAGGACAGCAGCCCCGTATACCAGTACCCAACCACAAACAGCAGCAGAAATGGAATCGTGAAGTAGTTCTCGTTCACCCACGCATACCAGATCGTCATAAAGAAGTAGCAGCCAATGGCCAGCTCAATCCACGGAACAATCCCCAGCCGCTTGCGATACTTCGCCGCCTGCGATTTCTCGCCCTTCTTCT
>DATNEM010000241.1:0-3800 GCA_035552995.1 Acidobacteriaceae bacterium
CCGCTCGAAGCGATCCTCAACCTCGGCTATCTGCTCAGCGAAAACCAGTCTCTCGATCGCGAAGCCCGCAGATACGCCCAGCTCCTCGTCTCCGAAGTCCTGCGCGTCAGCGAGATCACCAAGCAGACCCTGTCCTTCTACCGCGACACCACGCGCACCAGCGTCGTCAACCTCGCAGATCTTCTCGACGGAATCCTCAAGCTGCAGAAGCCCACCCTGCAAGTGCGCTCCATCCACGTCTTCACCCGCTACCAGCCCAATGCGTGCGTCCTCGCGCGTCCGGGCGAACTCCGCCAAGTCTTCACCAACATCGTGGTCAACTCCATCGACGCCATGCCACCAGCCGGCGGCGAGATCCACGTCAGCGTCACCCGCGTCGACAAGTCCTCGACTGCGTGTGTCACCGTCGCTGACAACGGCCCCGGAATTCCGGATGCTGTCCGCGATCGCGTCTTCGAGCCCTTCTTCTCCACCAAGACCGGCAAGGGCACAGGCCTCGGCCTTTGGATCACCCAGGGCATTGTCCGCAAGTACGGCGGCTCCATTCGCCTGCGCACCTGGTCCGAAGCTTCCCGGCACACAGGGACCGCCTTCCGCGTCTGCCTGCCCGCCCATAGCTAAATCCGATTGTGCTTGTCATTCCGTAGCGTTCGACGCAAGTCGAATGCGAAGGAACCTGCTTCTTTCATCTCAGCCCAGCGATTACCCGAGGTTCACCAGTTGCGGCGAACCATCAACCGTTCGCTTCAACTGGCCGCACGCGGCGTAAATGTCGCGCCCGCGCGGCCGTCGCGTAAACGTCGGGATCCCGCCGTCCACCAGCGTCCGGTGAAACACCGCCACGTCCTCCGCCTTCGGCTGCCTGTACTCGATCCCCGGCCCCGGATTCCACACGATCAGGTTCACCTTCGCCTTCATCCCACGCAGCAGCGCCAGCACCTCACGCGCGTCTTCCGGCCTGTCGTTCACTCCGCCCAGCAGCACATACTCAAACGTCACATACTCGCGTTTGCCGAATGGAATCGTCTTCAGCGCATTCAGCAGCGCGGCAATATCCCACTTCTTCGTAATCGGCATGATCTCGCGCCGGACCGCATCGTTCGGAGCATTCAGGCTCAGCGCCAGCTTCGGCCGCACAGGCTCCTGCGCGAACCGCCGGATTGAAGGCTCAATCCCGCTGGTCGACACCGTCATCCTCGACTCCGGAATTCCCATCCCGCGCAGCAGATGCACTGCCTTCATAAACGCGTCGTAGTTCAGGAACGGCTCGCCCATCCCCATGAAGACCAGGTTGATCCGGCTCGGCGTCTCCACGCCTTTGCCGCTCCCCAGGCGAACCTTGTGCCGGTTCAACACAGCCGCCACCTGCCCCGCGATCTCGCCGGCAGTCAGGTTCCGCTTCACGCCCAGCTTCGCCGTCAGGCAGAACTGGCAATTCACCGCGCAGCCCACCTGGCTCGACACACAGATCGTCGCTCGCTTGTAGCCGTCCTCTTCCTCCGCTGCCGCCTCGCTCCCATCCCCCCGCTCGCCGCCATCACCGTTCGGCATCCACACCGTCTCGACAGTCTCCCCATCGGCCATCCGGATCAGGTACCGCTCCGTCCCGTCCACCGACGTTGCCGCCTGCACAATCTCCGGTATCCCCACACTCAATCCCGCGGCAGCCAACTCCTCCTTCGCAGCCCCCGGCAGCGTCGTCATCTGCGCCAAATCCGTCACCCGCTGCTTGTACAAAGCATCGGCAATCTGCGCCGCACGATACTTCGGGAGCCCGAGTCCCTCCACAACCGTGCGCAGTTCATCGGGGGCCATTCCGAACAGCGCCGAGCTTTTCACTTCTACATCCATAATTTCCTTCAAACATATTATTCTGCTAGGCTTATTCGATACGAGACAGCCTTCATCCGCGGAAGCCACACTCTGTCTTTGCTCCCTAGTCTACCGCCCCTATATCCACATTGCGCCTCGCGCATCCAATACCTGCAAGCTGCCGTTCCAGCGGATCAGCTCGCTCCGCCCTTGTGGAAAACCATCCGCGCCCTGTGGAAAAGCCCTTTCGTGAAAAAATAGGAGCAGAATGTCCGTAGCCCTTACCGCCTCTGCCGCCCCCGCCGCAACTCCCGTGCGCAACCTGCGCCGGACCCGCCTGCCCAATGGCCTGCTCGTCCTCACCGAATCCATCCCACACGTGCGCTCCGTCTCCATGGGCGTCTGGGTCAACTCCGGGTCGCGCGACGAACCGCTCGCCATCAACGGCATCTCCCACTTCGTCGAGCACATGGTCTTCAAGGGCACCACCTCGCGCTCGGCCCAGCAGTTCGCCCGCGAGGCCGATTCGATCGGCGGCAACTTCGACGCCTTCACCGGCAAGGAAGGCATCTGCTTCACCGTCAAGGTCCTCGACGAGCACGTGCCCCGCGCGCTCGACCTCCTCGCCGACCTCGTCCTCCACCCCACCTTCACCGCCGAGGACATCACCCGCGAGCAGGGCGTCATCCTCGAAGAGATCAAGATGGACGAGGACAACCCCGACTACCTCGTCCACGAGACCTTCACCCAGAACTTCTGGAAATCGCACGCCCTCGGCCGCCCCATCCTCGGCACCGCGCGCACCGTCCGCGCCTTCAATCAGCAGACCGTCCTGAACTTCTACGCCTCGCGCTTCACGCCCCGCAACATGGTCTTCTCCGCCGCCGGCAATCTTGATCACGACGCCTTCGTCGCGCAGGTGGCCGAGCATTTTGCCTCGCTCGCCGCCGCCGGCACGGCCGAACCCGACCGCATCGCCGCGCCTGCCGCCACGCCGCACATCACGCTCAAAAGCAAGAAGTCCCTCGAGCAGGTCCAACTCTGCATCGGCGTCACCGCGCCGCCCGTAAACGCGCCGCAGCGCTACGCGATTTATTTGCTCAACTCCATGCTCGGCGGCGGCATGTCCTCACGCCTCTTCCAGTCCGTGCGCGAAGAGCGCGGGCTCGCCTACTCCATCTATTCGGAGAATAGCCCCTTCCGCGACACCGGCCTGCTCGCCATCTACGCCGGCACCTCGACCGAAAAAACCGCGGAGGTCCTCAAGATCACCGTCGAAGAACTCGCCCGCATGAAGTCCTCACCCGTCTCGGACGCCGAACTCAAGCGCGCCAAGGACCAGCTGAAGTCCAACATCGTCCTCGGCCTCGAATCCTCCGGCTCGCGCATGTCCAACCTCGCCCGCCAGGAGATCTACTTTGGGCGCTTCTTCTCCGTCGACGAGATCGTCGCCGAAGTCGACGCCGTCACGCCCGCCGAGATCCAGGCCCTCGCCGCCGAGCTATTCCGGCCCGACTCCATCGCCGTCACCGCCCTCGGCAACCTCGGCGATCTCGCCATCACCCGCGAATCCCTCGCCTGCTAGAGCGGCAACTTTGCCGGGTGGCCCACCCTTTCGCAACGCGAATGGGTGGGTTGCCTTTCGATACCTGTGATCTGCCGATCTCTTAAGCAGGACTTGTCATCCCGAGCGAAGCATCGCGCATCAGCACGATGCGAAGTCGAGGGACCTGCTTTTGTTCCTTAATCCCTGTTCCCTCCCTCGGTTCCCCCTTCTGATACCCTCACTAACGGAGCGGAACCACATCCGTCTCGCTTAACAGAACCCCCGAGGAACCCATGACGTCCGAGCGCAAGTCCCTAGTCCCTAGTCCCGAGCAACTAGTCCCTCTCGAAGACGGCTTCACCCTCATGGAGCTGCTCATCGTCATGTCGATCATCATCATCATCATGGCGCTCGCCGTTCCTCAGATCCTCCACATGAAGAA
>DATNEM010000242.1:0-2533 GCA_035552995.1 Acidobacteriaceae bacterium
TACTTGAGGTTCGGGAGCATGGCCCAGAGGTTCATCAGGAATCGGCGGTGCCGCGGTGAAGCAGGCAGCCACTGAGTTTGAGTCGCTCGCCGCGCAGTTCCTCTTCACGCTGGAGAACGGCCGCAATGCGTCGGCGCATACGGTCCGGGCATATCGCCGGGAACTGCTCGGCTTTGCGGAATATCTCGGTGAGGCCCTTGGCCGTTCCGCAGCAATCTCGACGGTCGACCATCTGCACATCCGCGCGTACCTGGGCCAACTGTATGAACGCGGTCTCACCAAAGCTTCCGCGGCGCGAGCGCTTGCCGCCATTCGGTCGTGGTTCCGCTGGCTGGCAAAGGAACACCGCATCGCGCAAAACCCGGCGGCGCTGGTCTCCACGCCGAAGCTTCCGCAGCATCTGCCGCGCGTGCCAAGTATGGAAGAGGTCAATGGGCTGCTCAACTCGCTTGAGTCTGCGACTGAGAAAGACGATGCCGCTGCGTGGCCCGAACGCGATCGCATGATCTTTGAGCTGCTCTATGGCTGCGGTATCCGCAACTCGGAGCTGGTCGGCATCGACATGCCCGACATCCAGTGGAAGAACGACGCGATCCTGGTGCGTGGAAAAGGCCGCAAACAGCGGTATGTCCCGCTGGGCGACGAGGCGGCGCTCGCGATCCGCGCATACATGCCCGGGCGCGAAGAGCGTTTGCGGGTTGCGGGCAAGGCCGCACAGATCGACGCCGGTCCACTGGTGATGAACGTCCGCGCGCGAGGCACCGCGCGCCTGACTACTCGCAGCGTCGGGCGCATTGTTAAGCGGATCGCATTGGCGCGTGGTCTTCCTGCCGACGTGCATCCGCACACTCTGCGACATGCTTTCGGGACGCACATGCTGGAAGAAGGCGCCGACCTGCGCGCGATCCAGGAGATGCTGGGTCACGAACGCCTTTCCACCACGCAACGCTATACGCAGCTCACCACGGGCCAGGTACAGCGCGTGTATGACGAGACACACCCGCGGGCTCGATAGACTCGTCGTGCGAGTCACTTCGGCGGGCAAGGCCGGCCAAGCTTGCTCAACTGCTCGCGGACAGCATCCGAAGGCGCGGAGTCGCAAAGCGCACGGTGGGCCTCGGCGCTGTCGTGTCCTCCGGCGGCGACAAGATCGAGCAGCCAGTCCGCCGCTTCGTGCAGGCGCGTCAGCGCGATCGCGGAAAGCAGCGCGCTACGAAACCACGGATCGCTCGACCAACCTTTCTTGTCGAACGAATCTTTCAATAGTTGATACGCCTCGATCGTGCGGGTCTCGGCAATGGCCAGCGCCGCTTCGGCTGCGGCGTCGTCCCCGGCTGCGAGGAACCGTGCCGCCCAGGGAATCGCCGAGGGGCCTGTGAGCCTCAACACGCCGGCGTAACAGGCGCCCAGCACCTCAGAGGAGTCGCCTGCGAGTTCGGCGCGCAGCTTCAACATCAACAAGGCGGCGTCGGAGCCGACCTGCTCAACTGCGCGAACGGCGTTGATGCGAACGGTAGAATCGGAATCCGCAAACAGCTCAAATGAGGAATCCGAGCAGTTGAGTGTGACCGACCTCGCGGCACTGCACCAGCGCCAATGCGCAGGTCCCGCGAAGCGCACCCGCGGTATCGGACCGCCCATTCCAAACAGGTTCCATCTGATGGTGCCGCATGCCTGAAAGGAACAGCTCATATTCCTGATATTCGAATTCCGCGAGGGTCTTTGCGATGTCGTTCTTCGCCCAACATTGCGGATCGGTCTTTGTGGGATCGTTGCCAGACTCGGGCATGAATCGGCGAAAGGCGTCCGCCAGCTCGCCGGTGAGCGAGGTCAGGCGAATCTCCCGTACGAGCCTCGCCGCTTTCGCCACGAGAAAGTTATTGCGCTGTCTCAGCGCTTTTCTGAGCTCCGCTTCGGCCCTGCCGGACGTTTCGCCACGGAGCGCATCGAGCGCGGCTGACTGCTCTTCAAACCCTTTGCCGGAAGCCATCCTAGTATCTCGGCACCTTCGGGTCGATCGCCCGTGACCATTCCTCGATCCCGCCGGCGAGAGATTGCGCGCGCTCGAAGCCCTCGCGACGGAGCCACATCGCGACAGAAAGCGACCTCTGGCCGTGATGGCAGACCACGACGATATGCGCGTCCGGATCGAGTTCCGTGTAGGCCCGGGACCGCACCTCGCCCATTGGCATCAATAGCGATCCGGATATCTGCGCAGCCGCGAACTCCCATGGTTCGCGCACATCAAGCAGGACTGGAGCATCGCTGCCCGCTTTTCCACGCAATTCCGCGAAATGCTGCACCGTGATCTCGGGGTCTAAGGCCGCTTCGTTGCTCATGTCCCCAGACTAAACGCATCTAACTTACAACCGGCCAGTTCACAACCGGTGAGCTTGCCCATAGTTCCCATCAGACTTGATACTTAAGACGGCGCCTTGGCGGGGACCCGGGCCGGTGCACCGCAGCGCCAAATGAAGAAGGTGGCAGTGTCTGAAAAGGTTTTGATCGTCGAAGACGAGGCCCATGCGCGTAC